>NZ_SPVJ01000049.1:0-55968 GCF_004634465.1 Bradyrhizobium sp. MOS001 | reverse complement strand
ACAGGCCGGCAAACCAGCCAAACTCGCCCTCATTGCCGTCGCCAGGAAGCTGCTGACGGTCCTCAACGCCATGATGCGCGACAGGAAGCCCTACCTGAAGGCCAAGCCGACATAACAGTTGCCGGATCTGCGCCGCACCGCTACGCGCTGCGTCGCGTCCGGGACTCGAGAGAGGCGGGCGCGGCTCCTGCGCACTCCGTCATTGCGAGCGCAGCGAAGCAATCCAGAATCTTTCCGCGGCGGCAGTCTGGATTGCTTCGCTGCGCTCGCAATGACGAGGATGAAGCAGCTGTGCGCCATAACTTCACTCTCACGCGCACGCATCGCATTTTAGGCAACCGTCATAGTCTCTAACGCGCACTAACCAACACCTGACTTAAAACTGTCATAATCGCCGAATGGAACCCGCGGCTGCGTCCTTTTTACACGGCATTAAGCGCGGCTGCATTGGATGCCCTGGGAAAGTGCGTTGGGGACTGCAATGACTGCCGCGAAGAAGATGCCGGGAAAACCGGCCGCCGAAATGTTTGACGACATCCCGGTGCTTCAACGCAAATGGCGTGCCGCGTTGAAGCCGGGCGAGCGGCTGCCGCGCTATGAGGACGTGATGCTTGGGAGCCTCGGACGGCTCGCCGACCACATCGCGCTGCTGAAGAACGATGGCGCGCTCGAATTGTCGCGCAGCGGGCGTTACGTGCAGAAATGGCTCGGCGAGGAGCGCTGGGATATCCCGGTCGCGGAGCTCTCTCCTGATTGCGCCACGGCGCTGTCGGAAGCTGTGGCGAGCGCGCTCGAGAACGGACGTCCGCACCAGGCCAGCGCGCATTGCGTGCGCGACGGCATGGTCCGGACCTACGATGTGCTGGCGCTGCCGACCGCCTCGCGCTGGGGCGCCACACTGGTCGGCGCCTACATCAACGAGCGCGGCGCGCAATACAATCTCTTGGACGCGATCTTCTCGTCGACCGATGACGCCGTGGTTTCGCTGGCGACGCTACGCGATGCCGCCGGCAAGCCGTTCGATCTCCAGATCGTGCACCACAACAAGAGCGCCGGAGCGCTGCTGAAAGCCGCGAGCGCGGGCCTGTTGTGGCGGCGGATCGGCGAGGGGAATACGCTATTGGCCTCGCCCGAAATCATGGACTTCCTGCTCAAGGTCGTCTCCGGCGGCCGCGGCGAGCAGCTCGAGATCGAGGACGACGGACGTTACCTTCGGCTCAGTGCCACCGCCTTCGCCGATCTGGTCTCGTTGACGATCTCCGACGTCACCGCGTTGAAGCGGCGCGACGCCTCGTTTCGTCTGCTGTTCGACAACAACCCGATGCCGATGTGGGTGTTCGAGGCACAGACCAAGGAATTCCTCAGCGTCAACGATGCCGCGGTCCAGCACTACGGCTACAGCCGCGCCACCTTCCTGCGGATGAAGCTGCACGAGATCTGGCCCGAGGACGAGTGGGACAGCCACGCCGAGGCGCTCGAACGCATCGGCGACACCTATCATTCCTCGCGCAACTGGCGCCATTTGTGTGCCGATGGCAGCGAGATCGAGGTGCTCACTTTCGGCCGCCGCGTCGCCTTCGACGATCGCGACGGCTATCTGGTCGCGGTGGTCGACATCACGGAGCGGCGCAAGGCCGAGGCGCGGATCGCCCACATGGCGCACCATGACGGGCTCACCGATCTGCCGAACCGCGAACATTTCCAGCAGTGCTTGAAGCAGGCGCTCGACCAGGCCGGCGGAAAACGGGTCGGCGTGCTCTATATCGATCTCGACCTGTTCAAGAACATCAATGATTCCTTCGGGCATCCGGTGGGGGATCGCCTGCTGAAGCAAGTTGCCGAACGCCTCACCACCGCGGTCCGCGGCGGCAATCTCGCGGCCCGGCTTGGCGGCGACGAGTTCGCCGTGATCCTGGCAGCCGACGTCTCGCCCAACGAAGCCAGCGCCTGCGCGACCTTGCTGATCGACATGCTGAAGGCGCCCTACGACCTCGACGGCCAGGAGATGGTGATCGGCGCCAGCATCGGCATCGCGCTGTCGCCCGGCGACGGCACGACGTCGGAGGAGCTGATGCGCAACGCCGACATGGCGCTGTACCGGGCGAAGTCCGATGGCGGCGGCGTGCACCATTTCTTCGAGCGCGAGATGGACCTCCAGGCGCAGAAGCGCCGCGACATGGAGCTCGATCTGCGCCGCGCCTTCGCCAATGGCGAGTTCGAGCTGCATTACCAGCCGCTGGTGTCGATCGCGTCCGACCGCATCTCCGGCTTCGAATCGCTGTTGCGCTGGCGTCATCCCGACAAGGGCATGATCTCGCCGGCGGAATTCATTCCGGTCGCCGAGGACATCGGCCTCATCACCCAGCTCGGCGAGTGGGTGCTGCGCGAGGCCTGCGCGGAGGCGGTGAAATGGCCTGTCGACGTCAAGGTCGCGGTCAATCTGTCGCCGGCGCAATTCCGCAGCCGCAACCTGGTCCAAGTCGTGATTTCCGCGCTTGCGCAGTCCGGCCTGTCGCCGAAGCGGCTCGAGCTCGAGATCACCGAGTCGATCTTCCTGGCGGAGACCGATGCCAATCTTGCGATTCTGCATCAATTGCGGGAGCTCGGCGTCAGCATCTCCATGGATGATTTCGGCACCGGCTATTCCAGCCTCAGCTATCTCCGTAGCTTCCCGTTCGACAAGATCAAGATCGACCGTTCGTTTGTGAAGGATCTGGCGCAGCGGCCCGATTGCGTCGCGATCGTGCGCGCGATCTCCGGCCTCGGCCGCAGCCTCAACATCACCACGACGGCTGAAGGCGTCGAGACCGAGGATCAGCTCGACTGGCTGCGCGCCGAAGGCTGCAACGAGGTGCAGGGGTTTCTGTTCAGCGCGGCGCGGCCCGCCGCCGAGATCGCAAAGCTGCTCGCCGATTTCGGCCAGCGCGCCTCACGGGCGGCGTAGCCCTTCGGGATAGCAGCCGTAGACCAGTTCCTTGAAGGCGGGCGTGATGCGACTGCGCTCGTTCTGGGTCTGCTGCATCAAGAGGTAGACCATGTCGAGCTTGGGATCGACGCCGAAATAGGTGCCGCTGCCTGAGTCCCATTTCAATTCGCCGATCGATCCGGCCGGCGGCGGCTTCGCATTGCCGGGATCGGTGCGCACACCGATGCCGTAGCCATAGCCAAAGCCGTCGCCCGGGAAATAGAAATAGTCGCGTCCCACGCCGGAGCCGGGCCCGACGTGATCGGTCGTCATGGCCTTGAACACGGCGGGGCTGAGGTAACGCTTGCCCTCGAACTCGCCGCCATTGAGCAGCATCTGCGAGAAGCGCTGATAGTCGGTGATGGTCGAGAGCAGCCCGCCGCCGCCGGATTCCCATTCGGGATGGTCGAGGCGGTCGCGCTCGCCGGCGAGCAGGACCGGGTCGCTCGGCAGCGGCCGCGCCATCCGGGCGCGCTCGTCCGGCGTTTTCAGCACGAATTTGGTGCTGTTCATTCCGAGCGGATCGAGAATGCGCTGCTTGAGGAATTCATACAGCGTCTGGCCCGAGATGATCTCGATGACGGCGCCGAGCACGTCGGTGGAATGGCCGTAGCGCCACAGCGTTCCGGGCTGGCGCGTGAGCGGCAGCTTGGCGATGCGGTCGGCGAATTGCCTGTTGTTGAAGGGCCCCTCGAAAATATTTGCGGCCTGGTAAACCTGCATCACCCATGGAGCGCCGATATAGTCGTAGCTGATGCCCGAGGTCTGCCGCAGCAGATCCTCGATGTTGACAGGGCGGATCGGCGGCTCGAGTTCGACCTTCGAGGTGCCCTCCGGCTCCAGGCCCACCTTGGTGTCGGCGAAGAGCGGGACGTATTTCGACAGGGGGGCGGTGAGCGCGAGCTTGCCCTCGTCGATCAGCATCATCGCGCCGAGACACGTGATCGGCTTGGTCATCGAGTGGATGGCGAAGATCGTGTCCGGCGTCATCGCAAGGCCGGTCCTGGTGTCGCGCACGCCGAAGTTCTTCAGATACACCGGCTTGCCGTGCTGCTGCACCAGGACCACCGCACCCGGCAGGCGGCCAAGCGTCACCTCGTTGTCAAAATAGGCGGTGATGCGGTCGAGCCCGTCAGCCGACGGAGTAGGGATGTTGGTGGCGGCGCTGCCTCGCGCCATGGAGCCGGCCAGCAGCGCGGCTCCGACCAGAAATTCACGACGCTTCATCCGGGCTTCCTCCCTCGCCGGGATCAAAGCCGCAAGACGTTGGAGGCGTCAACAAGACATCGATTAAAAACGCGTCACGATTTCCGAAAGGAACGGCCGCGGACGGTCTTCGCTGGGCTTGGTCGGCGTGCCGATATGGACGAGGCCGGCGAGCTTTTCGTCCGGCTTGAGGCCGAGGCCGTCCAGCACGTCGCGATCGAAGGCGAACCAGCCGGTCAGCCAGCAGGCGCCGTAGCCGAGCGCGGTCGCGGCCGTGACAATGTTCATGACGCTGGCGCCGGCCGACAATTCCTGCTCGAACGCCGGCACCTTTGGATGCGGCTTGGTGAAGCTGACGATACCGATCACCAGCGGCGCGTCGGTGAGGCGTTTGCGCTCGGTCTCGATGTTCGCCGCCGGTGCGTCCGGATTCTTGCGGGCAAAGACCGTCGCGATGACCTCGCCGGCCCGCTCGCGGGCGTCACCCTCGAAAATGATGAAGCGCCAGGGCGCGAGCTTGCCGTGGTCGGGCACGCGCGCACCGATGGTGAGGATGGTTTCGAGCTCGGCGGGGGAGGGGCCGGGCCCGGTCATCTCGCGCGGCTTGACCGAGCGGCGGGTCTTCAGGAGTTCGATGGCGTCGGGCACTGCGATGTCCTCTTCGGCTGGTCGTCGGGCGTGCCATGCCGAGATAAGCATGCACGCCCGCAACCGAAAGCGAGTTTAGATCGATTTCAGGGATCAGGCCGCGTCGCGCGCCCGCCGGACGTCCGGTGGGGTGGCCTCGTCGACGAGGGCGGCGAGCGCCTCCACCGTCGTCATCACCTTCTGGCCGTCGCTGCCGAGCCGGCGGACGGAGACCGACTGCGTCTCGGCCTCCTTCTTCCCGCACACGAGCAGCGCCGGAATCTTGGCCAGCGAGTGCTCGCGGACCTTGTAGTTGATCTTCTCGTTGCGCAGGTCGATCTCGGCCCGAAGCCCCGCGCGCCGGACCTGTTCCAGCACCTGCTTGGCATACTCGTCGGCCTCCGAGGTGATGGTGGTGACCACCACCTGCACCGGAGACAGCCAGAGCGGGAAATTGCCGGCATAGTGCTCGATCAGGATGCCGATGAAGCGCTCCATCGAGCCGCAGATCGCGCGGTGCACCATCACCGGCGCCTTCTTGCCGCTGTCATGGTCGATGTAGAACGCACCGAACCGCTCCGGCAGGTTGAAGTCGACCTGCGTGGTGCCGCACTGCCAGTCGCGGCCGATGGCGTCGCGCAGCACATATTCGAACTTCGGCCCGTAGAAGGCGCCTTCGCCCGGATTGATCTCGGTCTTGATGTGATTGTTCTGCGACTGGATCTCGCGCAGCACCGTCGCCATCACGCGCTCGGCGTGATCCCACATCGCATCGGTGCCGACGCGCTTCTCGGGCCGGGTCGAGAGCTTCACCGTGAGATCTCCGGTGAAGCCGAAATCGGCATAGGTCGACAGGATCAGGTCGTTGATCTTCAGGCACTCGTCGGCGAGCTGGTCTTCCATGCAGAAGACGTGCGCGTCGTCCTGGGTGAAGCCGCGCACGCGCATCAGGCCGTGCATGGCGCCGGACGGCTCATAGCGATGCACCACGCCGAACTCGGCGAGACGGAGCGGCAGGTCGCGATAGCTCTTCAGGCCGTGCTTGAAGATCTGCACGTGGCCGGGGCAGTTCATCGGCTTCAGCGCAAACCAGCGCTTGTCTTCGGCCTCGTCGCCGGCCGACTGCGCTGCGAACATGTTCTCGCGATACCAGCCCCAATGGCCCGAGGTCTCCCACAAGGACTTGTCGAGGATCTGCGGCGCATTGACCTCGCTGTAGTCGCCGGCGAGGCGCCGGCGCATATAGGCGATCAGCTGCTGGAAGATGGTCCAGCCCTTGGCGTGCCAGAACACGACGCCCGGACCTTCTTCCTGGAAGTGGAAGAGGTCGAGCTCGCGCCCGAGCTTGCGATGGTCGCGCTTTTCGGCTTCCTCGATCTGCTTCAGATAAGCGTCGAGGTCCTCCTGCTTCGCGAACGCCGTGCCGTAGATGCGCGTCAGCATCGGGTTGTTGCTGTCGCCGCGCCAATAGGCGCCGGCCACCTTCATCAGCTTGAAGGCGTTGCCGACCTTGCCGGTCGAGGTCATGTGCGGGCCGCGGCAGAGATCGAACCAGTCGCCCTGGTAGTAGATCTTGATCGGCTCGTTGCCGGGAATGGCGTCGACCAGCTCGACCTTGAATGCCTCGCCCTTGTCGCGGAACACCTGCTTGGTCTTCTCGCGATCCCAGACTTCCTTGGTGAAGGGTTTGTCGCGCGCGATGATCTCGCGCATCTTCTTCTCGATCGCGGCAAAGTCTTCCGGCGTGAACGGCTCGTTGCGGAAGAAGTCGTAGTAGAAGCCGTTTTCGATCACGGGACCGATGGTGACTTGCGTGCCGGGCCACAGCGTCTGCACGGCTTCGGCGAGCACGTGCGCGCAGTCGTGGCGGATCAGCTCGAGCGCGCGCGGATCGTCGCGGTTGATCAGCTCGATCTTGGCATCGGCTTCGATGGGATCGTCGAGGTCGGCGACCTCGCCGTCGAGCGCCATCGCGACCGTGCGCTTGGCCAGCGACGGCGAAATGCCCTTGGCGATCTCGAGGCCGGTGATGCTTTTGGCGTATTCGCGCCGGGCGCCGTCGGGGAAGGTGAGGGTGATCTTTTCGGGCGGGGTCACGGGTCTCAGATTGCTGAGGCTGTATTGAAAGCCGGATTCGGATTTGGGCTGGTCGGTCATGCTTTTCTCCTGAGGCTCACTCCTGCGAACGAGCGCAGGTAAGCGGGAACGAGCGATATATCAGGCGATTCGGCCTGTGCAATCCGGCATTTCCAAGAAAGTGGCGCGCAAAAGCCGGGGCCGTGAACCAACTATTTCGTGCGATACCCTTTCAATGGCCGCAGGCCCGCTGTACATGCATTTGCATGGAAAATTCGCCTGCCGCTGCCCGTTTCACGCCAACCGCCCTGATGCTCGGCAATCTCGTCACCGGTTGCTCGGTGCTGGCGCCGGCGGGCATGCTGCCGGAATTGTCGACCGGGCTCGGTATCACCATCCATGCCGCGGGGCTCCTGATCACCTTCGGCGCGATTACGCTGTGCATCGGCTCGCCGCTGACGGCGTGGCTGACCAGCCGCATCGAGCGGCGGACGCTGCTTGCGACCACGCTTGCGGTGCTCGCCCTTGGCAATCTCGCCTCGGCATTTGCCCCTGACTACACAAGTCTCCTCATCATTCGCCTGCTGATGCTGGCGGTCGGCGCGCTCTACACGCCGCAGGCTGCGGGCACGGCGGCGCTGATCGTGCCGGTGAAGCGGCGGGGCAGCACCATCGCCTACATCTTTCTCGGCTGGTCGTTAGCTGCGGCCGTCGGTCTCCCGCTGATTACTTTCATCGCCAGCCGCTACGGCTGGCGCGCGGCCTATGGCGGGATCGGCGCGCTCGGCTGCATCAGCTTCCTGTTGTTGCTGTTGCGCCTGCCGGTGGGCCTGAAGGGCGCGCCGGTGGACTTGAAGACGTGGAGCGCGGTCGGCCGCAGCAGGACGATCCTGCTACTGCTTGCGATCACGATGCTGCAAATGTCCGGGCAGTTCGTGGTGTTCACCTTCATGGGTCCGCTGCTCAAGAAGCTGACCGAGGCGAGCCCGGATGCAATCGGCATGGTGTTCGGCATCTACGGAGTTTGCGGCTTCCTCGGCGTCGTCATCGCGACCCGCATCGTTGACACCTGGGGACCCTACCGAACCTCGTTGCTGTTCACCTGCCTGCTGCTTGCAGGCATCACCGGCTGGGCGCTCGGCGCGGGGAGCCTGGTGTTGATGGCGCTCGCGGTCGCGATCTGGGGCCTCGGCTTTGCCTCGACCAATTCGATGCAGCAGGTGCGGCTGGTCGCGGCTGCGCCGCCGCTCGCATCGGCGACCGTCGCGCTCAACACCTCCGTGCTCTATATCGGCCAGGCCGTCGGCTCCGCCATCGGCGGGCTGCTGTTCGCGCGCGAACTGCTGCATCCGCTTGGCTTCGTCGCGGTCGGCTTCGTCGTCCTGGCGCTGATCCTCGTGGTCCTGACCCGGCCCCGGCCGGCTGCTGCCACCACGGCCTGAAGGGTGCGTTTTCCTATGCGCAAGGTGCTTGGCAAACCACGCGCGGGAGCGCTAGAAGGCGAGGCATGGGGACCAAAGAGAGTTGACTGACATGAGGATGATTCTGGCGGTTGCCGCGGTGCTCTATTCAGCCTCCGCGTTTGCACAAACCGACAAGCCACCCATGGTGGGGGACAAGCCGCTGGTGCAGGTCACGCCCAAGGGGACCAAAGAGGCCGCGGCCAAGCCGGCCGCGGCGCCGAAGGGCAAACCGCAGTCGATCGCGGCACGGCTCCAGGCCTGCCTCGACCTCGATGACGGCACCAAGGACCGCCTCAACTGCTACGACGCCGTGATCGCGCCGCAGCCGAAGCCGAAACCGGCGAAGGCCAAGGGTTACGCCGATTGCCGCTTCTTCAACGAAGAGGACGAGCGGCTGGCCTGCTTCAACGGCTTCGCCGAGAGCATTCCGAAGCTGCCCAAGACCTGAACATCAAGACCTGACCATCAATACCTGAAGATCAAGAGCCGAGGTCTGGAAGCCGGACGGCTAGTCGCTGATCCGGCTGAGCACGGCCCTGAAGGCAACGCCCGGCACCTGCAGCGCGGTGCCTTCGATTTCCGCCGTGTCGCCGTCCTCACGGCCGGCCAGCGTCAGCGTGATCCTGTCGTGCCCGAACAGCGGCTTGAAGGACGGATCGTCGTTGTAGCGCTGGGTCGAAATCTTGACCTTGATGCTGTCGCCTTCCCCGACGTAGGTCCCGATGAAAGCGAAGGCGGAATTGCCGCCGCGCATCTTGCCATCCGTCACATAGACGACGCCGCAGCCGGTTCCATGAACCGTGTGGAAGTCGACCTTATACAGTCCCTGACGCACCGTCTGTCCCCGCAGAATTCAAGCTAAAACTTGGCCGGCAAATTATGATCGTGGCCAGCGGAAGCAATCCGGTGGCTCCCGGGGATGTCGGCCATCAACATCACATTTTGATCAAAGCCTGCGGCAATTGCGGACAGCGCGGCCAAATGCCGGCGCGCGCAATACAGGCTAGCGGCTCGATGCGGCTGGATTGGTGGACGCAACGCGCGTCAGCGCCAACGACGGCGTCGCCGACATCTTCACCAGCACGTCCTTGAGCGGGTCCCGGGTCCAGGCGCGCGTCACATAATCACGATGCGTGATGCCGTCGCCGGTTTCGACGAACACCACGCTACCGGGACGGAGTGGCCCGTCCATGTCCTCGGAGACGCTGATGCCCTTTTGCCGCAACATGCTCATCAGTTCGCGGTCGCGCCGCGCGGTGTAGCGGGTGTAGGAGCTGACGAAGAAGCCGGAGCGGTGGCTCTCGATCCAGGAGGCGAACTTGTCCATTTCGCCGTAGACGGCATCGAGCAGGACGACGCCGCGGACGCGGTCGCTGATGCCGCCGACCTCGAGGCTCCAGGCCGTCGGCAGGAAGCCGCCGCTGTAGCCGACGATCACGATCGGCATGTTGGCGAAGGCGCGGGCGTTGTTGGGATCGCCGGTGAGCCGGGCCAGATGGGCCGCCGACTCTTCCATGAAGCGCTTGAGGCCGCCCGCCTGCCAGAACTTGCCGGCGCTGGAATCGGCGGCATCGACCGCCATCTGCGGCGCCAGCAGGATGGCGTTGGCGCCGGAATCGGTGACCTGCTGCGGTACGAGTTGGCGGTCGCGCACGTCGCGCTCCAGCGTTGCGCCGTTGCCGTGGAAGAACACCACGATCACGCCGGGCTTGCGCACGTCGAAATGCTCGGGCACGTGCATCAGCACGCGGCTGTCGCTGTAGGTCTCGTCCTGCCAGTAGACACGCCCGGAATAGCTGCGGTGGCCGCGGCGATCGCCCTTGGAGATGTTGAGGAACGGCGCGTCGGAGGCGGGGTTGTTGCCGAAATAGGGGAAGGCCGACGATTTCATGCTGACGAGCGTTGTCAGGTCTTCACGTGCCGGACGCTGGTAGGGGATTTGCGGTGCGAGTGAGGCGACCTTGTACGGCGCCTGCTCCGGCTGAGGCTGCTGCTGGACGGCGCGTTTGGGCGAGAAGTCCGACATCTGCCGTTGCAGAAGACTCTCGCTCGCCGACGGGAAGCGCTCCTTGAATTGCGGGGCGGGGAAGCGATCCTCGAACGTGTCGCTGCTTGCGACCTGAGGATTGGTCTTCGCGACGATTTGGACGTTGGCCTGCGAGTTCGCCGCGAGCGCCGCCGGGTTGGGGGCCCTGCCGCATTGAACCAGCGTGAGCGACAGCGGCACCAAGGCTGAGACCAGCGCGATCCGGCGCGCACCACTGCGCGCGCCGGACAGCGTCCGATCAGCACGAATGTCAGCTCTCAATTTCGGAGCGGCCCCGACCATCCACCCATGACCCCAAGTCATGTCCACAAGCCCAGCGGCAATATTCAAGCTAATTGAGCCGACTGGCGTTTAGGCGACGTTAAGTGTCCGGAGAAACTTCCCCAAATCCGGAATGCTCAAGGGGACCATGCAATCGTGTCCTGATTGTGGGGTGCGAAACGGGATTCTCCGGCGTTGGCGGGGCTTTATTGCCCAGGATCGCGTACAAAAGGTGCCGTGATACCGATTCCACGCGCCACATTTAACCCTTGTTAACCCTGCTTGAATTGACTGGACCGGACTGCACGATGCTCCCAACGACACGTGACGCCTGAGGTTGAGGACCCTGATGAGGGCATCAGATGTGGGACCCGCACCTTGGACCGGCCGGCTGACGGGCGGGCCGGGGGTCTCCGTTCTGGTCGCAACCGCCATCGTCGTTGCCGACATGATCGGGGTCGGCGTCTTCACCAGCCTCGGCTTCCAGGTCAAGGACATCCCGTCCGGCTTCTCGATCCTGTTGCTTTGGACCGTCGGCGGCATCGTCGCGCTGTGCGGGGTGTTCTCCTACAGCGAGCTCGGCGCCATGTTTCCGCGCTCGAGCGGCGAGTACAATTTCCTCAGCCGCGCCTATCATCCCGCCTTCGGCTTTCTCGCCGGCTGGGTCTCGGCGACAGTTGGCTTCGCAGCGCCTGTCGCGCTTGCGGCGATGGCGTTCGGCGAATACGCGAAATCGGTCGTTCCCGATCTGCCGCCGATCCCGCTCGCCATCGGCGTGGTGTGGCTGGTCTCGATCGTGCAATTGACCGGCGTCAGGCACTCATCGACCTTCCAGCTGATCTCGACCATCCTCAAGGTCGTGCTGATCGTCGCCTTCCTGCTCGCCGGCTTCGTCATCGGCACGCCGCAGCCGATTGTCTTCACGCCACAGCCGGGTGATCTCGCGCATATCGTCAGCGCGCCCTTCGCGATCGGCCTCGTCTTCGTGATGTACTCGTTCTCGGGCTGGAATGCCGCGACCTACATCATCGGCGAGATGAACATGCCGCAACGCGATCTGCCGCGCGCGCTGCTCGCGGGCACGCTGATCGTGCTCGTCCTGTACGTCGCGCTGAATGCGGTGTTTCTCTACTCGACGCCGGTCAGTGCGCTGGCCGGCCAGCTCGACGTTGCCAGCGTCGCGGGCAGCGCGATCTTCGGCAGCCTCGGCGGCCGGATCGTCGGTGCGATGATCTGCGTCGGCCTGATCTCCTCGATCAGCGCGATGATGTGGATCGGCCCGCGCGTGATGATGACGATGGGCGAGGACATTCCGGCCCTGCGCGTGTTCTCGAAGCGATCGGTGAGCGGCGCGCCGGCCTATGCCATCCTGTTTCAGCTTGCCGTCGCCAATCTGCTGTTGTTCACGCGCAGCTTCGAGGCGGTGCTCGACTTCATCCAGTTCGCGCTGTTGTTCTGTTCGTTCTTCACGGTCGCCGGCGTCGTCAAGCTGCGCATCACCGATCCCGACCTGCCGCGGCCCTATCGCGCCTGGGGATACCCGTTCACGCCGCTCGTTTTCCTGCTCGTGACCGCGTTCATGATGTACTACCTGTTGACCGAGCGGCCGGTGCAGTCGCTGGCGGGGATGCTGCTCATGCTCTCGGGTCTAGTGATCTATGCTGTTTTCCGCAGGCGGCCGGCCGCCGCTGGTACGTCATCACACCGCGAATAGACATGTTTCGACCCATGAGAATTGCGGCCGTCGCTCTTGCCCTGCTGGCCGCGGCCGTCTCGTCTGCACGTGCCGCCGACGTCACCTTCGATGATACCGCGCGCTTTCTCGCGGGCATGCAGCCTTCGCCGGACTCGCCGCTGGTGACGCTCACCAAAGACCCGGGCTGGCAGCGCCACGCAAAATTCTTCGACGGCGCCTTCGCCCAGCTCGAGCAGCGGCAGCTCTCGAAGATCCGCAATTGGGCCGACGTCAATCTGGCCGCGCCCCGGCCGACCATGTTCTATTTGTTCAGCGGCCCCGACTTCCTCTACGCCGATGCGTTCTACTCCAAGGCCAGCACCTACGTGCTCGGCGCGCTGGAGCCGGTCGGCGCGGTGCCTGACCTGACGCGGCTGCCGCGCGGCTCGGTCGGTGCCGCGCTCTACAATGTCGAGCGTTCGCTCGGCTCGATCCTGAGCTTCTCCTTCTTCATCACCAAGCACATGAAGGTCGACCTGCACGCCAACCAGGTCAACGGCACGTTGCCGATCCTCTATGTCTTCCTCGCGCGCTCCGGCAAGACCATCCGCAATGTCGAGATGATCGCGCTCGACGACAAGGGCGGGGTGCATACGGGAGGCGACAATCCGGGACGGAACGCGACGCGCGGTGTCCGCATCACCTTTGCCGGAAGCGACGGCGAGGCGCGCACGCTGTACTATTTCTCGACCGATCTCTCCAATGCCAGCGCGCGCAACACGGGATTTCTGAAATTC
Source organism: Bradyrhizobium sp. MOS001 (assembly GCF_004634465.1). NCBI lineage: Bacteria > Pseudomonadati > Pseudomonadota > Alphaproteobacteria > Hyphomicrobiales > Nitrobacteraceae > Bradyrhizobium > Bradyrhizobium sp. MOS001. The sequence continues at coordinate 42,851 of NZ_SPVJ01000049.1, read as the reverse complement.
TGCGAGACGCTCGGGCCCGGCAATAGCCTGCTCAAGAGCGCGTCCTATCTCCTGCACAAGGGCGACTTCTCCGTCGCTCGCAACTGGCTGCTGGCCAACAGCGCGACCATCATCCAGGACGATTCCGGCATTCCGCTTGCGAACTACAATGCGCAACAGTGGCGGTTCTTCCCGTTCGGCCGCTATCTCGGACCGATCGACGAATTCCCCGGCCGCTACCAGGAGCGCTACGCTGAACTGTTCACGCGCGCCCAGCCGATCGATTTCGGCGTCGGCTATCGCTGGCGGACGCATGAATCGAACTTGCTGCTGTCGGTGAGGGTGCCGGGAAGCGAGACGGCGCCGGCTGCGGAGACCACCTCGTCCGCCGAGCCGTCGCCAAAGCCGCCGCGTCCGAAGCGGCTGCGTCCGCCCGAGTCGATCCCGCCACCGCCCGGGCGCTTTTTCTGGTTTCGTTAGGTTGCCTGTTGAGGCGGGTGTCACGCGCTCCGGGCGATGACAACCAGCCGTACGAACGCGAACGCCATCTGATGATATGTCGCCAAACCCGGTGTAGATCGGTTGGTGCTAGATCTCTAACGTCCAGCCTACCAGTGCACGCTCTGGCTCGGCACGATGAAGGCCGTGGTGCTCGGCGCCGTGGCAAGGCTCGTCGCCAGATACCAGCCGGAGCCGAGCACGAGCGTCAGCAGCGCAATGATGGCAATCATGTCGAGGGTTCTTGGGTCGTGATGCCTTCTGGAACCAGGATGTGGACCAAGCCTGAAGTGAAAATGTGGGCTGATTTTCCAGCGCATTCTTGTTTCCTCCCGTGGGAGCATCACAACAACGCGAGGGTGAAGTTCCGGTTCCATTCAAGGCAGCGATGCGCGAAGCGCCGCGGCGTTCGGGGTCCTATTCAGGATGCGTTGACGCCGCGCCACCTGCCATAGCGCCAGGGCAGATACCAGCGCGCGCCTTGCGGTGCGCTGAGGGGCACGTTGTCGATTCCCGATGTGCCGAAAGGATTGCAGCGAAGCAATCGCGCGAGCGTCATCCAGCCGCCGGCCCACAGCCCGAACCGTTCGATCGCCTCGTCGCCATAGACCGAGCACGTCGGCAGGTGCCGGCAATTGTAGCCGACCAGCGGCGAGAGCGTGTGGCGGTAGAGCCAGATCAGTGCGCGGCCGAATCGGCGCGGGAGCCGGAGCGCGCCCTCGATGGGAGTGGAACAGTGCTCGCAGGTTGAATGCTTCATGAGCGCTGTGCTGCGATCGTGAGCGAGGTATTGCGCGGTTCCGGCGCAGGGAACCGCAAGTTGTTGTTTCTGCGCCATATTTCCCGTGCTTTTTGGGAGCAGTGCAGCAAGTACCTGTGGACGATCTGTATTCCCCCGGATACCATTTTTATGACGACCGTGTGTAGAAACATACGCCCGTATGATGGACTCAGAGGGCGCTACCGAGGACTGTTGGGGAACCTTTGGGGCTTGGGGAAGGAACCAGATTGAGACTTCTGAACTCCCTCGACCGTCGCGGCTGGTTGTTGCTTGGGGCAGCCGCGCTTGGCGCCGCGCTCTTCGGAGCTGTCGCCACGACCGGCACAACGGCTCATGCCGGTGCCGCCCTCGAAGAGCGCAAGCTGCCGATGAAGTTCAACTGGGTCGCCTGCGACCCGAACTGCCGCGGCTGGGTCAGCGCGGTCGGCATCATCACCGCCGATACGCCGAGGGATTTCGAGGAGTTTTCGCGCGGACGCCAGCTTGGCGGCACGACCGTGGTGCTCGACTCCAGCGGCGGTTCCGTCAACGACGCGATCACGCTCGGCCGGCGCTTCCGCAATCTCGGACTTTCGACCACCGTCGGCATCAGCGTTCAGAATCGCAGCGGGCAGTCGGCCCGTCCGGCGGTTGCGCCCGAAGCCTATTGCGAATCCATGTGCGTGTTCCTGCTGCTGGCCGGCAAGAAGCGCTACGTGCCGGAAGCCGCTCATGTCCGGGTCCACCAGATCTGGATGGGCGATCGTGCCGACGATGCCAAGGCGGCGAGCTACAGCGCGCAGGACCTGATGATCGTGGAGCGCGACATCGGCCGGCTCGCCAAATACACGTTCGATATGGGCGGCGCCGGCGACCTGCTCTCGCTCGCGCTCAGCGTGCCGCCGTGGGAAGATCTGCACGAGCTGGATGCTGGCGAGCTGAAGCTCACCAATCTCGTGACCACCAATCTGGTGGCCGACGTGCTGCCGCATGTGGACGTCGCGGCGCCCGCGGTGGCGGAACTTGCGCCGAAGACGCAGGCGAGGTTCGGCGCGGAAGCGGAACCGCAGCCCGTCAAATCGACCAAGACGGCGGAAGCCTTGGTGCCGACCGGTGCAGCGCAAAGCGCAGGCTCGCAAAAGTAGGATTTCCCTGATCGTCATGCCGGCGCGCGCGCCGGAACGACCTCGACCAAATCAGCCCTGCGCCGCGGCCGGCTGCTTGGCTTTCGCCTCGATCTGGCCGATGGCATCGACCACGGCATCGAAGGTCAGGAGGGTCGAGGCGTGTCGCGCCTTGTAGTCGCGGACCGGCTCGAGGAACTTGATCTCTTCCCATTTGCCTTCAGGAGGCGCGCCGTTCTCCTTGAGCATCTTGCGAACGGTTTCGCGTAACTCGCGGAGTTCGCTCGCGGTCGAGCCGACGACGCGACTTGCCATGATGGATGAAGAGGCTTGTCCGAGGGCACAGGCCTTCACGTCATGGGCGAAGTCGGTGACCTTGTCGCCCTCCATCTTGAGGTCGATCTTCACGGTCGAGCCGCACAATTTGGAGTGGGCGGTGGCGGTGGCGTCGGGGTCCGGCAGCCGCCCGAGGCGTGGAATATTCCCGGCCAGTTCGATGATCCGCTTGTTATAGATGTCGTTCAGCATGTGATGGAGTCCAACACTTCCGCACCGGATCGGCCTTGGCGGGCGCCGCCCACCGTCCTATATAGGGGCGGAACTGGCGGAAAAACAGTCCAGCGGTGCGGCGGCAGCGGTCCAGATCTGCGCTGCCAGCGTGATGACCCAAAGGGCCTTTTTCGTCAAAACTGTTCTCTTCAGGCGTCTGGCGGCTTGCCGCCCCGTCTGCCGGTGACACTCCGGCCGCGAGGCCGTCGAACGGAGTAGACATGGACGCTGCGATCAAATCCATCCGCCCGGGCAAGCCCTCCGACCGCCAGCCCGAGAGCCGCCCGGCTGAGCTTGACCCTGCCGAATTCCTCGCGGCCGCCGTCCGCGCCGACCAGCCGCGCCCGGCGCGCGCAGAGGCGGAAGCGGCGGTGAAGACGCTGCTCGCCTATATCGGCGAGAACACCGCGCGCGAAGGCTTGCTCGACACGCCGCGCCGTGTGGTCGAGGCCTTCGACGAGCTCTATCAGGGCTACCACCAGTGCCCGGCCGAGGTGCTCGACCGCACCTTCGGCGAGACGGCCGGCTATGACGACTTCGTGCTGGTGCGCGACATCGAGTTCACCTCGCAGTGCGAGCATCACATGATGCCGTTCTACGGCAAGGCGCACATCGCCTATACACCGGTGGAACGCGTCGTCGGCCTGTCGAAGCTTGCGCGCCTGACCGACATCTTCGCCCGCAGGCTCCAGACCCAGGAGCACATGACGGCGCAGATCGCGGCGGCTATCGACGAGATCCTCAAGCCCCGCGGCGTGGCCGTGCTGATCGAGGCCGAGCATACCTGCATGTCGGTGCGCGGCGTTGCCAAGCATGGTGCCTCGACCTTCACCAGCCGCTTCACAGGCATGTTCCGCGACAATCCGGCGGAGCAAGCTCGTTTCCTGTCCCTGGTGCGAGGCACGACGCGCTGACCTCGCGAAGGTCTATGTTCGCGTCATGCTCTAGCGAGGACGCCCGTGTCCGCTCACTCCCATGAGATCGAGGAAGGCCTCGCTTTCCTGCCGAAGTTCGACGCCGCCGGCCTCGTGATCTGCGTGGCGACCGACGTCGCCACCGGTGACGTGCTCATGGTCGCGTACATGAACGACGAGGCGCTGCGCAAGACGATTGCGACCGGCGAGGCCTGGTACTTCAGCCGATCGCGCAATGCCTTGTGGCGAAAAGGTGAGACGTCGGGTCAGACCCAGCGCGTGGTCGAGATCCGCACCGATTGCGACCAGGACGCGGTCTGGATCCGTGTCGAGCAGATCGGCGCGGCCTGCCACACCGGCCGCCGGTCCTGCTTTTACCGCAAGGTCGAGGCCGAGGGCGGCGGCGCCAAGCTGGTCTTCATTGATGCGGACAGGTTGTTCGATCCGGACGCCGTCTACAAGAAATAGCCGGCCGTCACCCCGAATTCGGGCCGCAATAACGGGGAGGGGCAGATTAACCCCGCATTAACCATACCTGTCCCACGGTGAGACGACAGGCGCCGAATTGCCGGCGTCGCTCAACGCCGCACGGGGCGGGCACTCCATCATGTCGGTCGACAATTCCAGTGCCTCTCAGACGACGGGTCTCGATCCGTCGCGGGCACGCGTCGCCGGCGCGATCAAGCAGGTCTCCAACCGGACGGGCGTCAGCTTCCAGTACATGCTGACGACCGCCAAGATGGAATCGGATTTCGATCCGACGGCGGAAGCCACCACGTCATCCGCCCACGGGCTCTACCAGTTCATCGACCAGACCTGGCTCGGTACGGTGAAGGAGGCGGGCACCCAGCTCGGCTATGGCAACTATTCCGACGCCATCACAAGGACGTCGTCGGGCAGCTACGCTGTCGATGATCCCGCCATGAAGCGGTCGATCATGAAGCTGCGCGACGATCCGGAAGCCGCCTCCACCATGGCCGCAGCGCTGACGCAGTCGAACAGTTTCAAGCTGACCGGCCTGCTCGGCCGCAGGCCGTCTGACAGCGAACTCTACATGGCGCATTTCATGGGTGTCGGCGGCGCCGCAAAGCTGATTGCCAATGCCGAGGACAATCCGCAAGCGGTCGGTGCGCGGCTGTTCCCGAACGCGGCCTCCGCCAACCGCTCGATCTTCTACGCCAGGGACGGCCGCGCACGCAGCGTCTCCGAGGTCTATTCGGTGCTCGATGCGCGCTACGCCAGCGCGGCGAATTCGAAGACGACCCGCAGCGCAATGGCGATGTATGGCGACACGCCACCCACGACGCAGGTCGCAAGTGCCAACGGCGTGCAACCCACCGCGCCTGTCATCGACAACGCCGCTTATCTGCAGACCTTTCCGGAGGCGCGCGGCGTTACGCCGGTGAGTGCGACGTCGTCGTCAACGGCTGCGGACAACACGCCGATCACGCCCGCATTCCGCTCGATCTATCAGCCCGGCGATACCACGCAGCCGGTTTCGACCACGGTGCAGAAATTGTGGGGCAACAACGCCTCGCTTGCCTCGATCGCATCGGCGACGCCTGACGTGCGTCCGCCGCAACCGCTCGATCTCTTCAGCGATCGCAGCGGTACGTTCTCGAGCTGATGTCGTCGCGCGAATAACCTGCTCTCGTGTCCCGGACGCGTGGCAGGCGGCTTTGTTCCCTTAACAAAACGTCAATAAAACCAGCCAGTTATGGTGAACGCTTTGTTAAGCGTCGTGGTTTATTTTGTGTTGCAGGTGACAAGCCGTCACCGTTTTCGTTTGTTGTGTAAGCCGGAAGCAACATGATTGTTCGGCAGTTCATCAATTGGATCAGGACGGCGCCCGCCGGCGAGCGGGCCGAGGCAACGCGGGCATTGGCCCGGGCCTGGCTGATCTCAGACCTTTCCCATGACGACCGTATCGCGGCCGAAGGTGCGCTCCTGATGCTGCTCGACGATCCCTCGCCGCTGGTGCGGCAGGCGATGGCCGAGGCCTTTGCGCGCAGCACGGATGCGCCGGCATCGATCGTGCGGGCGCTGTCGGCGGACCAGCCGACCGTCGCGCTGCCTGTGCTCGAACATTCGCCGCTGCTGATCGACGCCGATCTCGTCGACATCGTCGCAACCGGCAATGACGAGGTGCAATGCGCGGTCGCCCGCCGCGTCGCGTTGCCGGTGTCGGTCTGCGCCGCCATCGCCGAAGTCGGCTGCGCGGCGGCCGCGCTCGAGCTGATCGAAAATCCCCACGCCGAACTCGCGCCGTTCTCCTGGAATCGCATCGTCGAGCGCCACGGCCATCTCGCCGCGATCCGCGAGGCGATGCTGGTGCTTGAGGATCTGCCGGCCGCAACGCGCGCCGCGCTGGTGGCAAAACTTTCCGATACCCTTGCGCAATTCGTCGTCGCGCGGAACTGGTTGAGTGTCGACCGCGCCGAGCGCATCACGGTCGAGGTGCGCGATCGCTCCACCATGAACATCGCGGCGCGGTCGCGCGGCGAGGACATGCAGGGCCTGGTGCATCATCTGCGCGTCACCGGCCAGCTCACCGCGGGCCTGATCCTGCGCGCGCTGCTGTCGAGCAATCTCGATCTGTTCGACGCGGCACTCGCCGAACTCGCCGACCTGCCGCTGGCACGCGTCTGCGCGCTGCTGCACGACCGTGGCGGCAATAGCCTGCACGCGCTGCTCCGCCGCGCCGGACTTCCCGAGGCGACCTTTGCGGCGTTCCAGGTCGCGCTCGATGCCTGCCACGAGCAAGGTTTTGTCGATACCGACGACGGCGCGGCGCGGCTGCGCCGGCGCATGGTCGAGCGCGTGCTGACCCATTGCGAGACCGACCGCGGCGCCACCGAACCGCTGATGGTCCTGCTCCGCCGCTTCGCCACGGAATCCGCGCGCGAAGAGGCAAGGCTGTTCTGCGACGAGCTCGTTGCGGATGACGCGCTCGATCCGGTGTATGACGATCTGATTGCGGCGTGACGAGACGCCGTAGGGTGGGCAAAGGCGCGTAGCGCCGTGCCCACCATTTATCCGCACAGCTTATATTAGTTGGTGGGCACGCTTCCGCCTTCGCTCTTCGAGCTACGGCGGACGAGTCGCTTTGCGCACCCTACGATACTTGCGCTCGCAATTTAGAGCGGGAGCCGCTACTCCGCCGGCACGATGCTCGGTGCCAAAATCACCTCGAGATGCTCGGGGCGGTCGCGGTTGACGTGGGCGAGATAGTCGTCGGCGACTTTACGCAGGCGGCGGCTGAGCTCGGCGGAGACGCTGATGCTGTCGAGCTTGGTGTTTTCATGCACGATGGCGAGGATGGCGTTGATGTGGTGCGTGAACAGCTCGGCCGGCACCTTGTCGAGATCGGGCGCGTGCTCGATGACGCGGCACAGGCTCTCCGCAACTCCCGCCGCCGCCGGATAGCCGAACGTCGCAGCGTCGCCCTTGATGTCGTGCGCGGCGCGGAACAGCTCGTCACGCCGCTCCTTGGTGAAGCCCTCATGGCGAACAGCGACATAAGCGGCCGACAGACGATTGACCTCGGTCGTCATCCAGTCCTTGAACTCACTGGACAGGCCCGCGAGTGCCTGCTCGGCGCGGGCGACCGGATCGTCCAGGTCCTTTTCTTCGACCCGGCGCAGAACCTTGCGCAGCGGATTGGGCTGCGTGATCACTTGGTGCGTGGCGAAGGCCGTGACCTCGATGTCCTTTGCGCCGTTCTTCGCCATGATGTCTGCCCCGATCGCGTGAGACGTTGCGCTAGATGGAGGAACGAGCCTTGTCGAGCAGCGAGGGTTGCTGGAGCACCTCGTGCTTTTCGCCGACGCGGCGCTCGGGGCCCATATAGGCGGAGTTGGTGTTGCGGCGCCGGTCCGGACCGAAATAGGTCTTGGTCTTGATGAAGGGCCGGGGATTGGCGACGACGTTGAGGATGCGCTGGTAAAGGCCCTTGGCGGAGATCGGCTTGGCCAGGAATTCGGTGACGCCGGCATCGCGCGCGACCGTGACGCGGCGCTTCTCGGAATGACCGGTCAGCATGATGATCGGCGCGTAAGGATTGCCCTTGGATTCCGGCTGCCGGATCATCTGCGCGAGCTCGAGCCCGTCGAAGATCGGCATCGCCCAGTCGGTGATGACGATGTCGGGCACGTAATGGCTGTACATTTCCAGCGCGGTGGCGCCGTCCTCGGCCTCGTAAACCTCGCGCGCGCCGAAGGAGTGCAGCAGCGTCCGCAGGATGCGGCGCATGTGCGGATTGTCGTCGCAGACGAGGAAGCGCAGCTTGTTGAAATCGATGCGGAACATGACGCCTGGGCCGGAGCGGTCAACTTTCGTTAACCATATCGCGGCGGGGGTTAAGGAAGGGTTGCTGCCGGCATTTCGCGGCGTGCGTGAGAAGGGGAGAAGTTAATATCGTAATTCTGCCATTTTTTATTGTAAAACGATAAAAATATACAATTGGATGGGAGCTAGTCCGATGAGCGTCGTCGCGTTTCCTTTTCCTGCGCCGGTCGAGCCGCGGTTGCGGCGCATCGGACGGATCGTGGCCGTCGGCGCGCTCCTGTGCGTCGCCGGCGCCGTGCTTGCGGTGCCGCTGCTCTGGTCGAGCGACGAGATGCTCCGGCACTGGATCGCGACCCAATCCCCGCTGGGGGCGCGGCCCTTCACGCTCAACCTCAGTACGCGCCTCGCCGGCGCCCTGATCAGCCTGATCGGACTTGCGCCTGTCCTCTACGCTCTGTTGCAGCTCTCGATGCTGTTCTCCCGTTTCGCGCGCGGCGAGGTCTTCGTGACTGACAACGCCTGGCGCATCCGCCGGATGGGTCTCGCGCTGATCGTCAACGCGCTGATATCGCCGCTGGTGCAGATGCTCACCACGCTCAACCTGACGCGGGCCAACCAGCCGGGCCAGCTCGTGGTCATGTTCGGGATCGAGCAGTCGCATGTGCTGTCGGTGCTGAGTGGCCTCGCGCTCGTCGCCTTCGCGACCGTGATGGCCGATGCCGTTCGCATGTGGCACGAGAACAGCGAGATCATCTGACCATGCCGATCATCGTCAACCTCGACGTCATGCTCGCCAGGCGCAAGATCAGGTCGCGCGAGCTTGCTGCGCGCATCGAGCTCACGGAGGCGAACGTCTCCCTGCTGAAGTCGGGCAAGGTGCGCGGCATCCGCTTCGACACGCTGGAGCGGATCTGCGCCGTGCTCGACTGCCAGCCCGGCGATATCCTGGAATATGTCCCCGAGAACGCGGACGACGCGCTGGAGCCGCGCGGGGCCGGCCGGAAATCAGCCTAGCCAATCCTTCAAGTCCAGATTGGAGATGCCTGCGATGAACCGCCTGGCGCGTGTTCTTGCGAGCGCGGCTGCGCTCATGCTTGCCGGTTGCAGCTCGGTGCCGCTGACATCGATCCCGCCGCTTGCCCGCATCGATGCCAGGACGACGGATCTGTCGATGCTGCGCGTCGCCGTGCAGTTGCCTGACGCGCTACGGCCACGTTCGGGCGGCGTCAAGCTCGACGTCGTCACCAAAGTGGCCGGCGAGGCCGAGACCAGGACGAGCTTCGCCATGATGGAGATGAGCGACCCGCGAGATCGCGCCGGCCTGCCTGCGCCGCCGCTGGGCTCCTCGACCTACGCCTATCGCTTGTCGCCGGGCGATGCTGCGCGCTTCGAAGCGCTACGTGCGTCGATGGTCGAGCAGGGGAAGCAAGGCAAACGCGGGTCGATGGGGCTCGGCGTGGCAGCCAAGGAATTCTGTCGCGCGAACGCAGCGTCGCAGGGATCGCTGCCTGTCAGGATCTATCTGATGACGTCGGAGACGAAGAGCTTCGTTCCCGTCGTCAGGGATTTCGATCTGCTCGGTGATCCCGCCATGGCGGGCGGCCTGGAATCGATTCAGTCTTGCGGCCAGTGATCCGCGCCGGCGCTCAGTAGCCGAACTGCTCGCGCAGGATGCGCTCTTCCAGGCTATGGCCGGGATCGAACAGCATGCGCATCGAGATGGTCTTGTCGGACAGCACCTCAACGCGGCGGACGTCGCGCACCTCGTCATGGTCGGCCACCGCCGCCACCGGCCGCTTGTCGCCCTCCAGCACCTCGATCACGACGTAAGCCGTATTGGGCAGGAGCGCGCCGCGCCAGCGGCGCGGGCGGAAGGCGCTGATCGGCGTCAGCGCCAGCAGCGCGGCGTTGATCGGCAGGATCGGTCCCTGCGCGGACAGATTGTAGGCGGTGGAGCCGGCGGGCGTCGCCACCATGATGCCGTCGGCGATCAGCTCAGCCATGCGCTCGCGCTCGTCGATCAGGATCCGCAGGCGCGCGGCCTGGAAGGTCTGCCGGAACAGGGCGACCTCGTTGATGGCGTGATGCAGGTGGACGCGGTCGTTGACGTCGGTGGCGCGCATCAGGAGCGGGTTGATCTCGGATTCCTGCGCCGCCTCGAGACGGGCGCGAAGGTCGACCGTCGAATACTCGTTCATCAGGAAGCCGACGGTGCCGCGGTGCATGCCGTAGATCGGTTTGCCCGAGTGCATGTTCTGGTGCAGCGTCTGGAGCATCAGTCCGTCGCCGCCGAGCGCGACCACGACATCGGCGTCTTTCGGGTCGCAATTGCCATAGTCCCGAGTGAGCTGGCCGAAGGCGGTTTGCGCCTCGCTGCTTGGGCTCGCGACAAAGGCGATCCGGTTGTATCGCGCTGGCTTGGTCATGGCTTCCGGGCAGGGCCGCTGGCTGGAGAAAGTTCCGCCGGGCTCGTCTATACGACCTGGGCCTCCATTGTCGAGAAGGACCGCTGTTCAAGGCAAACAGCGTCCATCCCGATTCAGGGCAAATCCGGGTCGATTTGTGCTCGCCCGGCTTCTTCAGGCGCCGCCGGGCCGGCTATCCCCCAAACCGTCGCAATTTCTCGCTAGCCTTGCGATGCTCGCCGGCTCTCGCAGCCGGACAAGGAGAACGATCATGGTCATGCGTTTGCCGGCGCTCCGCCGCGCGACCCTGGTACTGGCGGTGTCGACTTTCGCGCTCGCGGGATTTGCCCGCGCGGACGATCCGCCGCAGCCGCGCGCCGAGACGGCGGCCCCAGCGGGACAGAAGGGTGGTGGGCGCGGCGGCAACACGCCAGGCGCGTCACCGGGTTCATCGTCCGCCGCCGAGCCGCATCGACTTCCGTCGGATTCGACCACGAAGCAGACGCTCGATCTGCCGGGCCGCGCACTCGACTTCACCGCGACGGCCGGCTCGATCCGCGTGTTCGACGGCAAGGGTGAGCCGCTCGCCGACATCGCCTATACGTCCTATGAGCTCGATGGTGCCGACCGCACGACGCGCCCCGTGACGTTCCTGTTCAACGGCGGTCCCGGCGCGTCCTCGGCATGGCTCCAGTTCGGCGCTGCGGGTCCGTGGCGGCTGCCGCTCGATGGCGAAGCCCTGTCGCCGTCCGCCTCACCCGATGTGAAGCCGAACGCGGAGACGTGGCTCGACTTCACCGATCTCGTCTTCATCGATCCCGTCAGCACCGGCTACAGCCGTTTCGTTGCCAGCGGCGAGGACGCGCGCAAGTCCTTCTACTCAGTCGACGGCGACGTCAATTCGATCGCGCTCGTGATCCGCCGCTGGCTGGAGAAGCACGACCGGCTGACCTCGCCGAAATATGTCGGCGGCGAAAGCTATGGCGGCATTCGCGGGCCGAAGGTCGTGCGCCAGTTGCAGCTCCAGCATGGCGTCGGCGTCAGGGGATTGATCCTGGTGTCGCCGCTCCTGGACTTCCGCGAGTTCACCGGCACCAGCCTCCTGCAATATGTCGCGACGCTGCCGAGCTATGTCGCGGTGGCGCGCGAAGCCAAGGGGCCGGTCAAGCGCGCCGATCTCGCCGACGTCGAGGCTTACGCGCGGGGCGAGTTCCTGGCCGACCTCGTCAAGGGCGAGGCGGACAAGGAGGCCACCAATCGCCTTGCCGACAAGGTCGCCGAGCTTACCGGGATCGATCAGGCCGTGAGCCGCCGGCTCGCCGGCCGTTTCGACGTCGGTGAATTCCGCCGCGAGTTCGACCGCAAGAACGGCAAGGTGACGGGGCGCTACGACGCCTCGGTGCGAGGCTATGATCCCTATCCGGCTTCGAGCAGCTCCCGGTTCGGCGATCCCTCGGGCGATGCGCTCCAGGCGCCGCTGACGAGTGCGGCCGTCGATGTTCTCACGCGCAAGCTCAACTGGCGGCCGGATGGCTCCTATGAAGTCCTCAACGGCGCCGTCGAGGGCAATTGGGATTTCGGCCGCGGCATCAACCCGCCCCAGTCGGTGTCGGAGCTGCGCCAGATCCTCGCCACCGACGGAAAGCTGAACGTGCTGGTCGCGCACGGCCTATTCGATCTCGCCACGCCCTATTTCGGATCGAAGCGGGTGCTCGACCAGCTTCCGGCGTTCGCCACGCAGCGGGTCAAGTTCGTCGTCTATCCCGGTGGCCACATGTTCTATTCGCGCGACGGCTCGCGGCAGGCGTTTCGGAGCGAGGTCGAGGCTCTTATCCGAGAGTAGGCCGCCGCTTGCGCGGCGGATATCTCCGCGCGATCTCGCGTGCCACGACACGCTCCGGCTTGATATTGGCGCCGGCGATCCAGATGTCGCTGACCTTGCCGCGCGCGTCACGGACGCGGCGCACCGGCTCGCCGTGGCTGGAGTACCCGGCAGCCCAGGCGAGCTTGCCGGTGTCGCGGCCGGTGACCTCGATCTCGGCGGCATCCATGAACGGATTGATGAACTGCGGATTGGCGACCAGCACGCGGTTGCCCGCGGGGACGAGATCGGTTGCGCCCCAGATCGTCCACCAGCGGCCGTTCCAGTCGCGCACGCGGCGGTCGGGGGCGCCGCGAGTCCTGAACACGCGCAGGATCTGCATCGCGCCGTCCATCCAGAACGGCGCCGCGCCGTCGATGGAGTTGCTGAGGATGCTGATCGCGAGCTCGCAAGCGGGGATGGAGCAGGTCCGGGAGATGTAACCCTGAAAATGGCCGCCATGGCCGAACCAGTCCCAGCCGTCGGTTTTGCCGGCGTTGATGCCAAGGCCGTAATAGGCCTCGAAACTCTGCGGGATGCGCCAGTGATGCCGGGTCATTTCGCGGCGGCTTGCGACTGAGAGCACGCTCTTCCTGGCGTTGGGCGCAAGCTGCGCGAAGAAGCGGGCCGTATCGCCGGCGGTGGCGGCGAAGCCCGTAGCGGATGCCATCGCGTGCGTCGGATTGTCGCCGGGGATCACGCAACGCTCGCCCAAGGGCACTTTTCGCGTGTGGCCGCGCGCGAACGATGCGCCCTTGGGAAGCGGCGCATCCGGCTCAGTCTCGCGCAGGCCTGCGGGCTCGATGATCTCGCGCTTGATCCAGGCGGAGTAGGGCGCCTTCGACACGGCTTCGATGACGAGGCCGAGCAGGCCAAAGCCGTGGTTGGAGTATTTGAAGCGCGTCCCCGGCTCGATCGCGGTCGGCAGCTTCAATTCCGCGAGCAACTCCCTGGCGTTGAGATAGGGACGGTTGTCGATGAACTGCCCGGAATCGGCGCCGTCGCGCGTCAGCCCCGCGCTGTGCGAGAGCACCTGCGCGATCGTCGTCTCGGCAACGCGCGGGTGCAGGCCGCCGACATATTGGCCGACCGTGTCGTCGAGCCGGAGCTTGCGCTGGTCGCGCAGCTTCATGATGCCGGCGGAGGTAAAGCTCTTCGAGTGCGAGGCGATACGGCAGCGGTGGCGCGGGGTGAGCTTCTCGCCAGTGTCGAGATTGGCAAGACCAAAGGCGTGCTCGGCGACGATTTCGCCGCGATGGGCAAATGCGACGATGACGCCGGGCTGCTGGAATGTCGTCTGTTGGAATTCGATCCAGGAGCCGATGTAGTCGATCGCGGATCGCAGCCACGTATCCATTGCGCACCAATTTGCGAGGGGAGCACTTGATGCGAGAGGCTAACCGAGAAAGCGGAACGGGCACAACCCCGAGGTTGTGCCCGCTCGTTTCGTTCGAGGATGCGATGTCTCAGTAGACGAGCGTCGCGCCGGTCGGCTTGTCGAGCGCCGCGGCGAGCGAGCGATACTCGGAGCTGTCGGTGCCGGCGAGCGAGGCGATCTTGTTCAGGTGGTACTGCGCCTGTTCGCGGTTGCCCTGCTCGAGCTGCCAGAGGCCGTAATACTGCCAGGTGCGGACGTGGTTCGGATCGTCCTTCAGCGCGATCTCGTAATAGACCTTGGACGACTGGTAGTCGCCGAGCTTGCGATAGGAGTAGCCGATCAAATTGGCGACGTCGGCGACGTCGTCGCGCTCGAGCGACTTCAGCTGGCCGATCGCGCTCGTGTAGTCGTGACCGTCGTAGATCGTGGTGTAGGCGGCGCGATAGGCCGCGAGGAATTTGGGATCGCTGATGGAGGAGCTCTTCTTCTTCCCCTTCTTGGCCGAGCTGTCCGACTTTGGCGGCGGCGAGGGCTCGTCGCTGCCCGCGGCGTAGGCGCTGGTCAGCATCGGTCCGGCGGCCAACGCCATCGAGACAAGCCCCGGTACCAGAAGCATGGAAAGTTTGCGCATCTATCTTCTCCCGTATGGAACGTGGCGATCCTACACGATTGCCCAAAGACCGGAACACCCAGCGGGCAAAAACATTCCCGCTTCGCACGATCTATTCGCCCCTCCGCAGATGACAAACTTGTCATCGAGATGAACAGAAGCCTGCGACGGGCTTCAGATTGGGTTCAGTGCACGCCGCCTAGGCTCCCACCCACGATCGAAGAGTAGGCGAGAGGGCGCCGCCTCAAGATCCTTCAAAGAGGAGACCGACCATGTTGAAGACCATTTCCGCAGCCTTGCTCGCCGCTTCCGTAATCGCAGCCCCGGCCTTCGCCGCTGAAGCCGGCAAGACCACCACGACCGCGCCGGTGATCAAGGCGGACCAGAGCCAGACCAAGGTGTCGACCACCGCCGTGAAACCCGAGGCCGGCGTCAAGGCCGACACGAAGGCCGCCGACGTCAAGGCGGACGCCAAGGTGGATACCAAGTCGAAGGCGATGAACGCCAATGCCGCGGTCACGCCCGACGAGCACAAGGCCGTGCGCACGCATCGCCACCACAACAAGCATCTGTCGGCCAAGAAGTCGCTGAAGGCGCAGCCTGACGTGACCAAGCCGGCGGCCATCGACAAGCGCAGCTAACGACTGATCCGGCGCGGCGGCATCCCTGGCATTGCCCGCCGCCGCGTGCGGAATTCAGGCCCGGCCCGTCGTCTCGGAGTCAGCGCGAAAGCGCAGGCGCCGACGGCGGGGCGGTGCGTTATTTGCGCAGCCTACGAGCAGGAGCGAATTCCCTTCGTGCAACCTTGGAGCTAGAACATCCTCCGAGTCTGATCGAGCGGAGAGCGTGGCCTGTGGGGCGATTGGCGAAGCGTGCGGTGATCTTGGCGTTGGTTATGGTCTTGCCGCTGGCGCTCGCGGCATGTTTCGGCAGCGACGGTGATCGTCCATCCCTGATGGAGGGGACCCAGGCGGGAGGGCCGCAGCCGTTTCCCGACAATTTTCGCAGTGACACGCTGGCCTTGATGCGCGCTTACCTCAACAATCCCGTCGGCGTGCGCGAGGCCAGCATGGCCGATCCGGTGCTGCGCGAGATCGGCGGACGGCAGTTCTACGTCGCCTGCCTGCACTTCACGCCACGCGAGACTGACGGCAGCTACAAGGGCATGCGCGAACGGGCCGCCGTCTTCGTCAACGGGCGGGGCGACCGCATCGTCGATCGCGCCGGCGAGCTCTGCGCCGGTGCGGTTTACGCACCCTTTCCGGAACTGGAAAAGATGGCGCGGTAGCGCAAAGCCGGCCTTCATCGGCAGGTGCTAGGACAGGGGCCGCCGGAGCCGCTGGATCACAATTTGGCGAGCTTTGAACGGGGCTGGTTTGCCTTGCGACAGATCGTTACAGCCCGCCTTGCGCAGACGACGAAAACAGTCGGTGCAAGCAGGTGTGACGGAACAAAATCGCGTTGTTGCCAACCCGTCACAGTTACAGACGATCAACGTTCCGGCATCGCCGCGAAGCAACCTAATTCACGCCACGTTGTTTCCTGAGTGTCGAATTTGAAAGAACGGGGATGATCATGAAGACGATTTTGCTGGGCGCCGTCGCTCTGCTGGCGCTGGCTGCACCGGCCGCCGCGGCCGACATGCAGCCGCGCACCTATACCAAGGCGCCCGCCTATACGCCGCCGCAGGTGATCTACAACTGGACCGGTTTCTACATCGGCGGCCATGTCGGCGGCGCGTTCGCCGGTGACAGCAGCTTCCAGTCGAGCGACGCCCGCTTCCTGGGCGGCGTGCAGGGCGGCTTCGACTACCAGTTCGCGCCCAATTGGGTGGTGGGTATCGAGGCCCAGTACTCCTGGCTGCCGACCAACAACAACGGTGTCACGTTCCCGCTGGGGACGCAGGTGACGTCCAACACCGACCAGCTCGGGTCGGTGACCGGCCGCATCGGCTACACCTGGGGACCGGCGCTGGTCTATGCCAAGGGCGGTTACGCCTGGCGTAATGGCGGCCTCGGCGTCAACGTCGCCGGCGTGGCGCAGCCCTTCACCGCCACTGGCAACAACAAGGACGGCTATACTGTCGGTGCCGGCCTCGAATACATGTTCGCACCGAGCTGGTCGGCCAAGGCCGAGTACCAGTATTACAACTTTGGCAGCACGACCTTCACCTCCGGTCCGGCCGACGTCGTCGGCGTCCGGGGCCGGGAGGACGAGCATACCGTCAAGGTCGGTGTGAACTACCGCTTCGGCTGGGGCGGACCGGCAGCCTCGCGCTACTGACGCCCAACAGCGACCACGACCTGACAAGGGCCGGCTCACGCCGGCCTTTCGTTTGCCACCAGACCCTTGTTTACCTGCCTGTTGTTTGCTTTGCGTGGACCATCTGGCGCGTCATTTGCAAGCAAACGGTCTGGCGCGCGCGTTCTCACGCGCGTCATGGGACTGGCGTAAAGCAAAAATAATTTTTGCCGCCTACGGAACTCGCGCTCCGGAAGGCGTTATATGAGAATTACCGGGCTGGTGGGACGACGGACATGCGTATCTTTGTGTCGGCAGTAGTGCTCTCGTGCTTCATCTCCCTGCCGTGCGCTGCACAGACAATCCTCAAATCCGAGCCTCTGATGCTGGCACCCTATGAGGTGGCCTTCGTCAAGGACGCTTCCTGCCCATCCGGCAAGGTGCTGAAGGTAACGGGCGCGATCCGCGGGCTGCACCGCCGCAAGGCCTGCGTGGTGCTGGCGGGCGAGCAGGCCTCGCTGGCGACCGCGACCCCCTGAGAGATCCCTCGCTGAGATACCCTGGGCTTGCGGCCGAACCTCAGGAATTCAGCTCAAGCTCCATCCTCGACTGCTGCTCGGCCTCGGCCTTGTTCCTGGCGGGGTCCTCGCCTTGGGCGGCCCGGCAGGGCTTGATCTCGTAATCATTGTCCAGGACCCGGCGCGGCCCGTGGCGCTGGTCGTCGGTGCTGACATCCACGACGAGGCCGCTTTGCTGAGCGAGCTGCCAGACGTCGGCCTCGCTGGGATAGGCCTTGCTGATTTGGGCGTCGTTGCAGAACAGGGCGTAGGGCATTCTTCCCGCTCCCGGAAAGCGCGTTAACGGCTTCATGGGGCAGGGGGTTCCGGGACGATCACGGGGGCGTGATCGGAGCCGCGGACCCTGAGTCTTTAACGAGTCCTGAATCCCAAAAAAAAGAATCCCTGGGACTCATTTGCCGGAATCAGCGGATGTTTTCGGCCATGACGACCGACCTCAAGACCTGCTGCGGGCACATGCTGCTGCCACTGACGCTGGGATTGCTCAGCGCCTGTGCGGCCAATCTCTGGTTGGTTTGGTCCTGGCTGTAGGTGTCTGATCGACCGTCGGCCTTAGTTTTCGGCTGGCGGACGGAGGGAGGGGTCGCGAATGGCCGCGCGGAGCCTGGTCAGGGTCGCCGCGCAATACTCCTCCCGCTCACGCTCGAATCGCTCCTGATGCTTGCGGAAATTGGCGATGCGGGCCTGCATCTCGGAGCGGAAATCGCCGCTTGTCCGTGCTGGCGGGATCATGACGGGCGGGGCGAGCGGGACTGGCGGCGGCTTGATCTCGACCGGCAATGTCTCGACCGCCACGGTCTCGACGGTGACGGTCCCCACCGGCACGTCCGGTGCAGCCGTCGGTCTCTCCGGCGGATGGACGTCACCCTTCTTGCCGGTCACCGATTGGACGAAGGCCATTGTCTGCGCGATCAGTGCGTCGCGCTCGCTGATCCACTTCATGGTCCACCTCTGTTGGAGCTATTCCAGCAAAGCTGGCCGGCCGAATCAAGGAGGTGTCCGGCTGGGGATTGCATATTTTTCCCGCCCGCCCGACAGTGGGGAATGGACGTCAAATCGGACCAGTGGGACGAAGCGCAGGGCCTGAGGCTCGTCCGTGCGTTCTTGGCCCTGCCGCCCGACAAGCGGGCGGAGGTGATCGCGTTCGTGGAGGAATTGGCGCGGGCCCAAGGCCGGCCCGAGGCGGGCACAGAGGCATCGCCGACGTGAGCGCTATCGCTCGCGCGGGTTGATGTTGGGCTCGAACGGCGCGCCCACCACCCGGACCGGCGTCGGATCCGTAAGGTCGATCGCCGCGCGTTCGGCGACCTGCGTTGCGGGAGCCGGTCCTGGTGCCAGCTCGAACAGCGCAACGGTGCCGGCCACGGCGACAGAGCATAGCGTCACCGTCGCCAGCAGAAACATGTTTCGGTTTTCTTCCTTGATCCGCATGGGGCGACAACGGCTGACGCCGTCGACCGGTTCCGGCCGGATCACGCCCCCAAAACAGGCAGAAGCTTACGCGAGGCTTACGTCGACCCCCCGAATAGTTATTTTTCCGTAAGACTGCTCGGGGGATTTGGCATTAAATCTTAGCGTCCACCGGTTCCAATGCCGTTGCTGGGATTATGCGTCGGCAGAAGCATTGGGACGGCTGTGATAAGCTTTTTGAACAATCTGTCGTATGGAAGGTCGCACTGATCGTGGCGGTGATGGGATGCGCGATGCTCGCCGTCGCCGGCTTCGCCGCGCGTGAACTTTCGGCGACCGTCGACGGATTTGCCGAACTCTCCGCCGCACAATCCTCGGCGCTCAACCTGACGCGGGCCCAGCGCCGCGCCGAGACCTATCATGCCGCGCTCTATGCGGTCTTCACCGAAGCGACGGAGGCGGGCAACGCTGGCCGTCTCAAGATCGCGAACCAGAACCGCACCGAAATCAGTCAGTACCTCGATGCGGCCGTGCAGGACGACCCGTCGCGCGCCAGCCAGGTCAAGAGCATCGGGGACCAGCTGAAGGCCGCGTTCGCCAGCTGCGATCCGGTACTTCAGGCCGGTGCGCAGGCAAGCAGCGTGGAGGAGAATGCCACCTCGCACGCATCGTCCAGTTCGTGACCGAGTCCGCACGGGCGGTCAGCACCCGCAAGGAAGCCATCAACCGCGACGCCAGATCCGCGATCTGGACCGTGATCGGAGTCAGCGCCGGCGGCCTGATCGTCGGCATCGCGATCGCGCTGTTCATCGGCCTCAATGCGATGTCCCGGCCGATCGCCCGGCTCAAGCTCGCCATGGAGGGTCTCGCCCGCAACGATCTCAAGACCGAGGTGCCCGAGAAGGAGCGGAGCGACGAGATCGGCGACATGGCCAGGACCGTCGAAGTCTTCAAGACCAACGCGCTCGAGGTCGAACGTCTCAAGGCTGCGCAGCTCGAGATCGAGAAGCAGGCTGCCGAGCGGCGCCGCCGTGACATGGTCAACCTGGCCGACGGCTTCGAACGCGCGGTCGGCGAGATCATCGAGACGGTGGGCTCGGCGTCCACCGAGCTCGAAGCGTCGTCCTCGACGCTGGCCACCACCGCGCAACGCGCGCAGGAGCTGACCTCGGTGGTCGCGGTCGCTTCGGGTGAAGCCACCGGCAACGTGCAGTCGGTTGCGACCGCCACGGAGGAGCTGTCGTCCTCGGTCAACGAGATCAGCCGGCAGGTGCAGGAATCCGCGCGGATGGCGGGCGAGGCCGTCACCCAGGCGCGCACCACGACCGCGCAGGTCAGCGAGCTCTCGATCGCGGCGGCGCGGATCGGCGATGTCGTCGAGCTGATCAACACCATTGCCGGCCAGACCAACCTGCTGGCGCTGAACGCCACGATCGAGGCGGCACGCGCCGGCGAGGCCGGCCGCGGCTTCGCGGTCGTCGCCTCCGAGGTGAAGACGCTGGCCGAGCAGACCGCGAAGGCGACCGGCGAGATCAGCCAGCAGATTTCCGGCATCCAGACCGCGACCCAGGAATCCGTCAACGCGATCCGCGACATCTCCGCGACGATCGAGCGGCTGTCGGAGGTGTCGTCCACCATTGCCGCGGCCGTCGAGGAGCAGGGCGCCGCGACCCAGGAGATCTCGCGCAACGTGCAGCAGGCCGCTCACGGCACCCAGCAGGTCTCCACCAATATCACCGACGTGCAGCGCGGCGCGGCCGAGACCGGCTCGGCGTCCTCGCAGGTGCTTTCGACCGCCAAGATGCTGGCGACCGACAGCAACCGGCTGAAGGACGAAGTCGGAAAATTCTTGCGGACCGTGCGCGCGGCGTAAGTGTGTGCGGCGGCACTCGTCCGCCGCGCTCACCGCGCCTAATGCGGAAGCAAGAGGCCGAGCGCGAACACCAACAGCATCGCCGTCATGACGACGGCCGTCACGGCGCCGGCAACGATTTTGGCCTTCTCTTTGCTGGTGGTCGAGCGCATGCGGGCTGAATGCTACCTGATGTTGAACTTCGGTCCAATCTGCGGTCAGGAGCCATCTTCGTGACCCGCCTCGGTCAGGCGGCGAGCCTTGGCTGGAAGAACCGTGTGACGCGATCGATCGCATCGGATGTCATCGGGTCGGTGTCGGAGAAATCAAAGCCGTGGGCTTTGCCTGGATAGGGCACGAATTCGGCCTCGGCGCCGACCGACTTGCCGAGCTCGACCAGTTGCCGTCCCTTCGCGACCGGCACGTTCCTGTCTGCCTCGCCATGCAATGCGATCAGGGGCGGCAGGTGCTTGACCTTGGCGGCCATAGCGTCGGGGATGCCGCCATAGAGCACCGCGAGCGCGGCGATACGCGTGTCCCGCGCGGCGGTGTCGGCGGCGACGTAGCCGCCCAGCGAGAAGCCGAGCAGGCCGATGCGCCTGGAACTGTCGGACCGGCCCAGGATGGCCGTCACGGTGGCGGAGACCGTGTCGGCCCAATCGTCGAACCGCGTCGTGTGATAGGCATCGCGGCTCTCATGCGTGCTGGACTTCGGCGTCAGCGCGGCCGTATCGGCCGGTGTCACATAGCGGAGAAAATAGACGTCGATGCCCTTGGCGGACAGCGCATCGGCATATCGCTCGTAGGCGCGGAGCCTAAGCTCGATGCCGCGGGACCCGTGCAGCACGATCACGGCAGGGCGCTTCCCGGCCACCGTCGCCGCGTAACGTGATACAGGCAGGCCGTCATTGCCGGAGGTGACGCTGAACTGTTCGCCTGGTGCACCGTGTGCAGGGATAGACGTCAGCAGCGCGGCGATGCCGGTCATGGCCGTTCGTCGGGTAATCATCAGCGAACTCGCGCCAGGGAGATTTCGGAGGCGACGCGTCGACTGTATAGTGTGCTTGCGACGGAGTCTTGACGCGAGTTCCGCCCGATGATCACCAATCGTCCACCCGTGCTCGCCCATGAGCGCTTCGTTGCGGACCGCGAGAGCTTTGACGGCCTCGATCTCGCCGCGCGGTTCGAGCGGATCGAGCGGACCAACCTGTGGGGCGCGGCCACATCAGTCTCGGGCCTCGGCTCGGAGGACCCGGCGACCGCCGCGATCCGGGAGGAGCTTCCTCCCCTGCTGCAACGGCTCGGCGCGCGCTCGCTGCTCGATGCGCCCTGCGGCGATGCCGGCTGGATCGGCCGCATCAAGCTCGACCTCGACTACACCGGCATCGACATCGTGCCGTCGCTGATCGAGACCAATCGCCGGCGCGTGGCCGGCGGCGAGTTGTCCGGCCGGTTTCTCGTTGCCGACATCACGCGCGATGCGCTGCCGCGCGCGGATGTCATCCTGTGCCGGGACTGCCTGGTTCATTTGAGCTTCGACAACATCGCCCGCGCCGTGGCCCGCTTTGCCGAAAGCGGCGCGGGCTTCCTGCTGGTCACGACATTTCCAGAATGGGATGCAAATCGCGATTGCGCGGATGGCGATTGGCGCGCGCTGAACATGGAGAAGGCACCATTCAACTGGCCGTCGCCGCGCGCGCTGATCAACGAGCGTTGCGAGGAGGGCAGCGGCGGCTGGCGCGACAAGAGCCTTGCCCTATTGCGTCTGGATGAACTGCCCGATCGTATCCGCATGGCCACGGCGATGTGACGGACGCAGGCGGAACGTCCATTGCTTCCGCGATCGCACTGGCGATACACTTCAGGTTGTGTGACGCGGTCTTTAGGTCGCGTGCCGACGATACCGGAGAACGCCATGAAGCCGAGTTTTGCCGTAGCGGCTCTGTTGATCTGGTGCTCCACGCCAGCACTGGCGCAGCAGGACGGCGCCGCGCTCTACGCAACCCACTGCGCGCAATGTCACGATGCCGGCGATGCCCAGAACCGCGCGCCCGCGCGCGGCGCCATGCAGGCGATGTCGTTCGATCACGTGCTGGGGACGCTGACCTCCGGCAGCATGGCCGCGATGGCGAAGGAGCGCAACGACGACGAGCGTCGCGCGATTGCTGCTTTCGTCACCGGCAAGGCCGCAATCAACAGCGCGTCCGACGGGCAGGGCCGCTGCACGCAGCAGATCAGCGGCTTTCCGCAACCGCTCGACGGTCCACGCTGGAACGGGTGGGGCGTCGATCTCAACAACAGCCGCTTCCAGCCGGCTGACATGGCGGGCCTGACCGCGGCGCAGGTGCCGCGCCTGCGGCTGAAATGGGCCTACGCGTTTCCCGGCGCCTCAGTGTCCTTTGCGCCGCCGACGATCATGGGCGGCCTGCTGTTCATCGGCGGCACCGACCGCAAGGTGCATGCGCTTGATGCGCGAACCGGCTGCACGCTGTGGACGTTCGCGATCGATGCGGCGGTGCGCGCCGCGATCACGGTCGCACCGCTCCCCGGCTCCGATCAGTTCGCGATCTTCTTCGGTGATTTGCGCGCCAACGCCTATGCCGTGAACGCGCTGACGGGGGCGCTGATCTGGAGGACGAAGGTGGAGGAGCATCCGGCCGCGCGCATCACCGGCGCACTGGTGCTGCATTCCGGCGTGCTCTACGTGCCGGTGTCCTCGCTCGAGGAAGCCGCCGGCTCGCAAGCCTCTTACGAATGCTGCACCTTCCGCGGCAGCGTGGTGGCGCTGGAGGCCGCGACCGGCAAGCCGGTCTGGCAAGCCTATACGATCCCGGAAGTGCCGCATCCGACCGACAAGAACGCGAGGGGCGTGCAGCTGTTCGGCCCGTCCGGTGCCGCGATCTGGTCGGCGCCGACGATCGATGCGAAGCGCGGCGCGATCTATGTCGCGACCAGCAATTCCTATTCGAATCCGCCATCCGCGACGAGTGACGCGATTCTCGCCTTCGATCTTGCGACGGGAAAGCTGCTCTGGAGCCAGCAGGCCACGCCGAAGGACGCTTATGTCGTGGCATGCTACGGCGTGGACAAGACCAATTGTCCCGAGGATCACGGACCCGACCACGATTTCGGCCAGTCGCCGATTCTGGTAACCCTGCGCGACGGCAGGCGCGTTCTTGCCATCGCACAGAAATCCGGCGTCGTGCACGCGCTCGATCCCGACGACGGTGGCAAGATCCTGTGGCAGACGCGGATCGGGAAGGGCGGTGCGCTTGGCGGCAGCGAATGGGGCTCGGCGGCCGATCAGGACCGCATCTATGTCGCGAACTCCGACGTGCGTTTCCTGCGTGACGGCACCAGGCGTCTCGACTCCACGCAAGGCGGCGGCCTGTTCGGGCTCGATCTCGCCAGCGGGGCAGTCGTGATGGAGGTGCCTCCGGTCGCCTGCGGCGATCGTCTCCAATGCAGCCCCGCGCTGTCGGCGGCGGTCAGCCTGATCCCCGGCGTCGTGTTCTCCGGCGGCGTCAGCGGCTTCCTGCGGGCCTATGCCAGCGACGGCAAGCTGCTCTGGGAGTTCGACACCGCGCAGGATTACAAGGCCGTCAACGGCGTCCCCGCCCATGGCGGCGCGATCGATGGTCCCGGACCGGTCATCGCCGGCGGCATGCTCTACACCAATTCCGGCTACGGCCAATGGAGCGGCGTCGCCGGCAACGTGCTGCTGGCGTTCGAGGTGGGGACGGAGTGAGCGGGACGTTCGGAGGCGCGATGATCGATGCCCGATGCAGTTGTGGCGCCGTTGCATTGTCGCTCGCGGGGCCATCCCGCGCGGTCGTTGCTTGTCACTGCATGGACTGCCAGCGCCGAACCGGTGCGCCCTTCGGCGTCGGTGCCTTCTACGCGGCTGAGGCCGTCGCGATCTCGGGGACCCCAAGCGAATACGTTCGCAAGGCCGCGAGCGGCGGCAAGGTCCGCAGCTACTTTTGCACTCATTGCGGTTCGACGGTCTATTGGAAGGCGGACAATCTGCCAGGGATGATCGGCGTCGCCGTCGGCGCGATGGCGGATCCGAATTTCCCGGCTCCGCTAAGATCGGTTTTCGAGCAGTCGAAACATGGCTGGGTCGACATCAATGGTGCGGAGCACTTTCAGCAAAGCAGTGCGCCGAAAAATGCAAGCTGAGGTTTCCGCCTCAAGCGCGGGTGCCGGCTGAGGGGGTTGAACCCCCGACCTTCGAGGCGATCTACGAAGCTTGACCACAGCGCTGGGCATGTGGTGCGCGTTCCCGTTCACTGCCGCACTGCTGTTTGTGGTGCTCGGTTGAGGCGGCTCACGCTCGCGGCCGCCTTCGGGGTCGCATTGTCGGCCGCGCCGGCGTATGCCGCCGATCCCAATCCATACGCCTGTTTCGGCGGCGCGCGTTACGTCGCCATGGGCGCCGGCTTCCAGTGCGCGGATCTGCCGGCGTTCTGTGCAGGCGCGCGGGTCCTGCTGGCCGAGGCTGGCGGCAATGAAGCTGCGGCCGAGAAGCTTGCGCGAAGCCGGGCCATCGCCGGCTGTCGATCGCGCTCGCGCATAGTTTCCGTAAATAGGGAGGGACTCATGCGGAGCTATGTCATCGACGCCGTGCTCGCGCTCGTGGGGCTGTGGTTCGTGGCTATCCGCGCGCGGATGTTGAGCTGTGGGAACGCTAGGTTCTTAGTTCCGGTTCCGCAATGAAGCTCAGCTTAGGCTTGCCACATAAGTCACCTTGCCGCGCGGTGAAAAACCGCGCGACGATGAGTAGCATTGCTTTTTTGATCGCCCGGTTCGTTCTTCTTGGAGAGCAGATTTTTTCGATCGTGGGTGCGCTCTCGCGAGAAGCCAGCACATGATTGAGCTTTGGAACAAGTGGTACGGGACCTTGGCCTCTGTCGAGGCGCTGGCAGCCGTCGTCGTTATTGCCGTGGTGACCGCTGGCATTCTTACGCTCATTGAGAGTCAGCGGCATAGGACAAAACATTGATGGGGAGACGTCGGAAAACGATCAGCTAGACCAGAGTAGTTCAGCAGGTGAGTGGCGCTAGAATGCTCCTACGCAGGAGGATCAAATGATCCTTTCTGGTGCAAGTCGGACAAACAGGAATGCTTCTTGGCGGCAAGCATTTTGCACATGCGCGGTGTTGAGCATACTGGTCGCAGCTCCTGCATTCTTGATGATACTCCTGCTGGATTCCCAGCTCGTCTTGCCAGCGCTCAGTATTCTATTTTTCTCAGACGCGATGATCACTGCGGTCTTGGCTTGGGCAAAGTCGGGAAATGCGACATTAGAAAATGTAACGCTATGGGATGTTGCCGGGGCATTGACCATGTTGGGTTGTGCCGCAGCGATTCTTGGCGAACCAGATCAAGTGGCACTTCTTTTCAAGCAACCGGTCAGACTACATTCGGACGCGGTTCTAGGCGATAGCGCTAGCCCCTGATAACCGGCGGCGTTAGGACCCCCGTTTCTTGGTGGCAGGTATCGGTCAACCGATCCGATAGACGTATGCGATCTCGCTTGCAGCTGCCCATTCCCCCGCGGCTGGGACATGACCGTGCCTGATTATTTCGATACAGATGTCCTTAGCGTATTCTTGCAGATCGTTCTGATCGACCTGGTGCTTGCTGGCGATAACGCCATCGTCATCGGTCTTGCTTCAGCCGGACTTCCTGAGGCGCAACGAGGCAAGGCGATTTTGATCGGTATTGTTGCCGCGACGATACTGCGCGTCTTACTCGCCGGGTTGGCGACGCAAATCCTCCAGATCGTCGGCCTCTTGCTCGCTGGCGGGATCCTGTTGTTGTGGGTATGCTGGAAAATGTGGCGAGAGTTGCGCACATCCTCCACAGAGCCAACAGGTGCGATGGACACTGCTGGAGCAATTGCAGGCAGCAAAGCTCGCAAAACACTCGCTCAAGCGAGTTGGCAGATTGTCGTGGCCGACGTTTCCATGTCTCTCGACAACGTTCTGGCCGTGGCAGGGGCAGCACGCGAGCATCCGATGATCTTGATTTTCGGCCTGGGGCTTTCCATCGCGATGATGGGCGTGGCCGCTTCTTTCATTGCGCGCCTTCTGCAAACTTATCGATGGATTGCTTACGTCGGTCTAGCCGTCATCCTTTATGTGGCGGGTGACATGGTCTTTCGCGGGACGTTGGATGTCATCAACGTTGCGTCGATATGAGATGCTGTTTCACCCTAGGTATCCTAAGTCGTCAGGCAGAATTCGAACGCGGTACGCATAGGCTGCAGATGGGGCGTGAAGCCCGCAGAAGAAAGGGCCGCCTTTGTGGGGCGGCCCTGTCCAAAGTCTATCGACGCCGGTCAAAAAAATTAGGTTAGAGCAAAGCCAGCCCCGGGAATGAAAACAACTAAGGGTACAAGCGCCGCGCCCGGTTGAGGGACATCGAAATAAAACAAGCTAAGCGCTGGTGCCGGCTGAGGGGATTGAACCCCCGACCTTCGGTTTACAAAACCGCTGCTCTACCGCTGAGCTAAGCCGGCAAAACTCTGATTTATCAAGCGCCTGGGGATATTCCAAATCGAACGTCATAGCAACCTTGGCCCTAAGTTGGCCCAATGGCCAAGCCCTTCGTCAGAAGGCCGATCTTCTCGGCTGCCGACTCGTCACCCTTCTGGGTTCTCTTAGCGTAGACCTTGAGCAAAACGCTAGGGTCATGGCCGAGCCTTTTTGCGACCGTGTGAACCGGCGTCCCCTGATCTAGCAACCAGGTTCCATGGGATACCCGTAGATCGTGGAGGCGGATCGAAAATCCGAGGATCTTGGCCGCGCGGTTGGTGAATTGTTTGGTGATGCTGTCGGGATGCCGAGGCTCGGTCGGCTGGCCGTCAGGGGCCGCAAATATAAGCCAGTCGTCCGGGATGCGGACGAGGCTAAGGTCAACCTCGACGCCGTCGGGTGCACCAGCGACTATCCTCTAATAGCGCGCGCATTTTGAGCAGCAGCGCCACGAGAGTGTCGTCGAGCACGATCGTGCGCTTGCCGCGCTCAGACTTGGGGTCCTTGAACTGAAGCCCGTACTTCTTTGTGTATTCTAGCGCGCGTTCAATGCGCAGTGTCTTTGCGGTTGGATTGAGGTTGGACCAGCGCAGTGCCAGCGCCTCCCCGCGGCGCATGCCGGTGAAGGCCATCAAGAACGTAAAATCGAAAAGCGTTGACCCGCGAAAGCCCTCGACCAATGCCGTGATCTTCTCTTGTTCGAGCGCTTGGCCAATGTCGGAGTCGCCGGCCGAGGGTTTCTTGATGGCGGCTGCCGGGCTGACCTGAAGGAGCTTGCCAATATCAACGGCCGCCTGCAGGCAAGCCTTGAGCACGGTAGCGACGTGATTTCGGGTGCGAGGCGCCAGCGCAGTTAGTTCGGCATATAGCTTCTGGATTTCGATGGGCTTTATCTGCTGCAGCGGTCGCTCGCCCAACTTCGGCAGCACATGCTTCTTCAGCAGGTCCTCATAGCGCGCCACCGTCTTGTGCTGGCGCTCTGCCGTCTTCAGCGCAATCCAATCAGCGGCCCACTGTGACAATGTCTTCTTGTCGGGAGCGACGTGCATACCCTTGCCTGCATCTGTCAGCAGGCCGCGAAGCTTGTCTGCCGCTTCCTTACGTGTGCCGCGGAAGGTGAGGGAGTGCCTGATGTCGCCGACGTAATAGCGCAGCCGCCAAGAACTTTCGCCGCGCTTCTGAATGCTACCTTCGCCGTGCGAACGCTTCATTTCGAGCCTGCCATTTCTATTTGAAGAAAAGCGGCCAGCCTTCTGATGCTAGCGGCCTCAATGTCAGCGCTGATCCTAATTGCCGAGCGCGGCTGCGGTGCGGACGACGCAAATAATGATGCAAAGGACGCATTGGGCCGGCCGAAAGTGAGCGAAGCAGTGTTGTTGTGTCGGTGTACGGTAAAAGATCCAAGGCTCTCCGCCTTCTCCCTGGACATCAGCACGGCCGCTAAGGCTGACTGCAAATTTGTCTCTCCCGTCCATGGACATCTGTCAAAATCCTTACGGGATTTGCCGGGACGATAGTCCGGTGGAATGTCCTCAAACGGTGTTGCTCGGCAAAAGGCGCGCACTCTGATGTCGGTGTCTTGCAAGGTATCGGCTGCAAGCAAGGCGATGATAATCGCGGCGACTCCGCTTCCGTCCAGTGGTGTTCCGCTACCGGGGCCGCGCCCTTCAACGACTTTCAGCACGCCTAACTCCGCAAGAGCTCGCTGGCGCGTGTAGAGCGCGTCCGCCGTAGTGCCGAACAATTTTGCCATATCAGGGAGGAACGCTTTCAGGCTTGCCATGACGCGAACGTTACCAAAAAAGAGCAGTGGTTGTCCAGCAGCACTATTGCGAACCAAGCGTGAACCATATAGTGCTGTGTCAGCACCATTGGAGAATGCCGCAGTGACAGATGACCGTCTCGTTTACGAAGTCCCCGAGGCCGGAGCCATGCTCGGCTTAACTCGTAACGGCAGTTACGAAGCCGCAAAGCGGGGCGACATCCCCACAATCAGAATCGGCAAGCTAATCCGCGTGCCAAAGGCGGCGTTTCACCGGATGCTTGAAGAAGCCGGCACGAAATGAGCTTGCGCGAAACCGCCGACGATTACCCGCACATCGTTGTGATGCTGAACTCGAACTGGCGCGTCGTCCAATGCACGGACGCAGTCCAATGGGTTCTGCAGCGCCGCGGATCGCCAGATAAGCCACGTAGAGACGATTGGCGGGGTCGCAGCTACTGCCGTACCCGGGACGCGTTGATCCGCTGTGCGCGTGAGTATTCCGGGACCATCGATCCGAAAGCTTCTGCAGTCTTGGCCGCCTTACCTGTGCGGATCGAAGTCGAGGGCGGCACGGTGCTCGGCGGTCTAGTCAGCATGGCAGCCGAGTGCCTCGCCGCAGCCGCTGATAGGGCCGGGCCATGAACGCCCCTGGTCCATCAGCGCGACGACGGCCGCTATCAACTCGGCCTCGCCGACGATGCCGCCGGCCCGTTCGAGACGCGGGCATTCGCAGAGGCCGTCGCCGCCCACGAGCTCGCGCGCGCCGCGTGGTTGCGGCGGCATAGCAGACATCTCCCCAAGTTCAGCGAAGGAGCACCAGCATGACCAGCCGTCACCGGCAGTCCGCCGTTGTGATTGATCTTGAACACGCTCGAGACGTGAACCGAGCCGAGGCGGTGGCGCTGCTGGAGCACCATAAGCGCGCCGATGCGCTTGCGTGGGCGATCAACAGGTTCGCGCGCCGGCGGGTCGTCAAAGGATACACGATTGCCGAAGTGGTGTCCGAGCTGCGGAACGAGGCCGACATCATTGAAGCGGTCGGCATAGAGGATCTGCCGAATAACCAAGGGAAATCAGCTTAACCCACAAAAAACGCCGGCAGGTTGGAGGGCCCACCGGCGTCAAAGGATTAATATGCGTACCAGTACAAAATCACAAAACTCCGCTGACATCAAGACTTTTGGTGGCGATGAATACGAAGATCGCGATAGCAAGGCTGTACTCGCCCGCAGTCGGCTCGCGGACGCTCGCAAGTTGTTCGAGCGCCGCTTCTGGAAAGTGATTCCCCGGAATGAACGAGGAATGCGCATCCTGCGCTGGCGCGCCGATCACGCCTGGCTGGCGGGTCCGGCGAACCCGAACGTTCCGTCCGGCGGTGGTGCCGAAAATGGGCACCGTGGCTGACCGACGGAGAACTCAGTCAGATTGTCGGGAAGACCGAGGGCACGAACAAGCGTTGGTCCAATGACCAGTGTGCTGC
Source organism: Bradyrhizobium sp. MOS001 (assembly GCF_004634465.1). Classification (NCBI taxonomy): domain Bacteria; kingdom Pseudomonadati; phylum Pseudomonadota; class Alphaproteobacteria; order Hyphomicrobiales; family Nitrobacteraceae; genus Bradyrhizobium; species Bradyrhizobium sp. MOS001. Next base: position 12,618 of record NZ_SPVJ01000049.1, on the reverse strand, counting down.
CGTGCTTGAGGTCTCACTGCGCATCAGTCGGCATCTCCGGTTTCGTTTCATCGGTGCTAATGACGACCCAAACTACGAGATCAGGAATGCGCTGAAGCGAGAGGATGCAGCGAAACGGTCTCGCAAATACCGCGCCGCCCGCAGTACCTCCGGCAAACGCGGTAGGCCGGCCCTTCAGCTTTCGGACGCAGAAAAGCTGCAACGGCAGAGGGCGCAGGATGCCGAACGCGCAAGGCGCCATCGTGCGTCACGGAAAAATGCGTCACGCGACATAAGTAAGATTAGGACGCGTGACGGATTAAAGCGTGACGTCGAGAGCCGTACAAACAAGGATTTTGATGAACGCGCGCAGGCGCGCGTCGGTCAACAAACCAAAGATTCGATCGGGGTAACCTCCGATATCCCGTCCAAAAATCAGTCATTGGCTGGGCTACCGATCGGAGCTGGCGCTCCTATACACGCGGCGATCGTTTTTGAAGAGCCGATTGGACAGACAGTCGCAGCAGGTCGTGGCGGCGTTGGGCGACCGGCCCAGCCTCCGCGCACCAGAATTCGGCGGACATTCCGACCCACCCACCGCCAGCGCGAGATAGCGCACGATATGGGCGTCCCCACCGAGAGGGTGAACGGGGAGTACGAAACCTTCAAGTACTGGGGCATCGCGAGCGGCGCGTACTCGGGCAATTGGGATGAGGCTTGGCGGCGATGGATCATCAAGACCGCAGCCATCGACGACGCGATGAACGCATGGAGGGCGGTATGAGCGCTCCTGCCATTCGCTGGAACTACAGACCGATCCAGAGCCCCGCGACGATCGCGGCCGCTCCGACCACAAGTATCGCGAGGTCGACGACCAGCCAGTCAGGCGCGCGCTTCGGTTTGCCTTCAGTAGTCATGGGGACATCCTGCCGAAGGATGACGCGGGCGCCTATGATCCAGCTCACACAGTGTACCGCTGGTCGGCGCTCTGCACCGCTTCCTCCAGCTGCGCACCGCCCCGATCCGTTCGGGTGCTTGAGACAGCATACAGAGCAACGGCCCCCCAGCGCCCGCCGTACCAGCGGCAATCGCACTTCTAGGAAGCTCGCACAGAGGCGCTCTCTCGCTGGACAGTCTTTCGCGACACGGAGAACGGCGCGCGCAACGGCGGCCGCCTCAGAGCCGGGTCGGGGGCGAATTCGCGGAAATCTCCAAGGTACCTTTCCGCGGGAAAAATCGATCGCGGCGCGCGACGCCGCAGCGATTCAGCGTAGCCGGAATTTCGAAAATCGTCGTTTCCGGTTCCGGTTTGACCCGATAGGAGCATCGCAATGACAGCAACGAGATCTTCCGAACCAGTTTTCGTTTCCCAGATCGAACTGGCTCGCGACCTTAACCTGAACGATCGCCGGGTTCGTCAACTCGTCGATGAGCGGGTTCTGCCGCCAGCACGCCCTGAGGGGCACGATTTGGAGCTCTCGCGCCAGCGCTATCGATTGTTCAGCAGCGGCTCGGAGCGTGAGTGGGACCTATGCTTTGACGAGGCCGAGGACATAGCGCGGATTGCCGGGGAATTAGACAAACGGGCGTTCGAGGATGATGCCGGACTAGAAGACGTTAAAGCGGCGAGCATCGCGATCCAGCGGAGCACGGTGCTGATGAGCTTTCTCACGGCCTGCAAATCGAAATCCGATGCTGAGCGAAAGATGTTTTGGAACATTTGGGATCGCGAGGAGGGTCAGGCGTTGAGCGCGCTACTTGCGCACGCGATGAAATTGATGGGGAAGACGCACCTCAGGACCGACGATGCCGAACTGATCGAGATGGTTCCGCCGGAGGAGAGGATCGCAAAGAAGCGACCGAGGCCGAAAAAGAAGCGCGGACGCGCTAAAGCGTCCACCCGTCGCCGGTGAGCAAGAGCAACCCCGACATGACCGACACCACGAGCACGATGAGCGACGCCGAGATCGCAGCGCAGGTAGATTTCCATAAAGCTTCGCTCGAAGCCTTGCTCAAACTGCAACAAGCACGCGCGCCGGCCGTACCGGTGATTTCGCAGCCGGACGCTGCGAGAAAGCAACTCGTTGCGGAGCGTCGTCCTCGCTGGGAACTAGCTGCGAGAGCATTCAGGAGGTTCGGCTTCGAGCCGCATACGGTGCGTCGAATCTGCTCGAACCATCTGGAGTGGGCAAAACGGCTTACGGACGGCGCCTGGCATGTCGACGCCGACTTGTTCGACGAATTCGCGGCTCGCGTAGAGCGCGGTGAAGCGACGTTCGCGGTGTCCGCCAAGTCCGCGTTGTCGGTAGCGTCAGATGCGCAGCCGTTGTTTAGTTATGCCGAGACCAGTTCGATAGACGAGGATCAAAAGTGACAAAGATCGCGAAGCAACTCACGCAAGCGCGCGCCGACTTGGCGGCGGGAGACCAGGCGCTGATCGCTCTGGATGCGGAGAAGGCCGATGCCCTCAAGAGTTCCGCAGCTTTTTCGAAATGGCGCCTTGCCCACGAGGAAGCTGAACTCGAACGTGAACGCCTCGGGTTGCTCGTCGACAAGCTGGCAGGCGAGCTCGAACAAGAGGCCGCCGATGCCGCTAGCGCCGACCTGGCATCTCGCAGGGCTGAACTGGAGAAGCAAAGCGCCGCCTTGGCGCGCCGAATATCCGAGGAGGGCGGTGCTGCGGCCGCAACACTGGTTCAGCTCGCCGAGGAAGCCCGGGCCGACGCAGAGGCGGTCGAGCAGCTCAACCGTGAACTTCCCGATGAACGGCGGCTACTTCATGCAGACCATATCGCGCGCCATCGCGATCCGGCGCCGCGGGAAGACATCAAAGAGACCGTCGTCGATTTGTGGACTTTCGAGCAGAGCGGCGAGATTGTTGGCGATCCGGGCGACGTGGTCGAACACTCATATGAGCGCGGGCTCATCCGGTCCCCCATGCGCAATGTCCCAGTTGTCCGCCGAAGGTTTCGGCAGATCACCTATCTGGAGCAGGGCGACCGTGAATGGGCCGAGTCGCTCGGATCGGTGCTGCGTCTCCCGCGTTTCGATGGCCCCGGTTTGTTGTTCGATCGCGGTCATGCCGTCGAACCAACGCCGCGCCGTGAGCTGGTCGAGTTGGTCCCCGCCCACGGCGCCCCCGCCAAGCCGGTCAACAACGAGGCTGCGTGAATGGTCGCGCAGGATTCGCCGCGCACTGCATAGAAGAGGACCGAAGCGTTGGATTATCTTCCACATCTCGCCGCACTCGTGTTGAACACGCCGCTTGCGATCTTGCCGAAGAAAGCAGCGACGATCGCGGCCGTCCTCGGCCCGAGGATCGGTGTAGATGTCGGCGCCCTTGCGACACCTGATTGGTCGGTGTCCGCCGCGCGGCCGGCGACTAATGCATCAATCGGCTATGCGAAGCTGGGGCTTGGCGTGGCGATCATCTCCGTTGTCGGATCACGTGTTTCGCGTGCCAGTTTCCTCGAAGCCGAAAGCGGCCTGGTTTCGTACGATCGTGTGAAACGCGCCGTCTTGGCGGCGGATCGGGATGAAGAGGTTACCAGCGTTATTTTGGATATCGACTCGCCTGGAGGCGCTGCTGCTGGAGCGTTTGAGTGCGCTGATGTAATTTCCTCGGTCGCCAAACGCCGCCCGGTTGTGGCAGTTTGCAACCAAATGGCCTGCAGTGCCGCTTACGCCTTAGCCGCGGCAGCGAGCCGAATAGTGGCGGCACCCTCGGCTATCGTTGGCTCCATCGGCGTCATTGCGTTACACGTCGACTATTCACGCAACCTTGATGCTCACGGGATCACTCCAACGCTGATCCACGCTGGCGCCCACAAGGCTGACGGAAATCCGTACGAGCCTTTGGCCGACGACGTCCGCGCAGACATCCAGCGCGAGATTGATCGTTACATGACTCTATTCGTCAGTAGCGTCGCGGCGCACCGGCCTTCGCTGACCGAAAAAGCGATCAGAGCCACCGAAGCTCGGACCTATATCGGCGCCGAAGCCGTGGCCGTCGGCCTGGTCGACTCCGTCGGGACGATTGAAAGCGTGATCTCCGAAATGGCGGGTCTACATCCGGAAGCGAAAAAGAAACTAGACAAATACGATCGCACCGAACTGCTGTACGGCAAGGCCGAGGCCGTGGATCAACGGATTCAAGACGTTCATGCCGCCGGCGTACGCGCCGGGATGGCCGCAGCGTTGGCAGGTCGCGGATTCGTGTAACCAAACCGAAAACGGTCGCCGCCGGTGGGCACGCTTTCGAAGCTGCCGGCGTCCGGCGCCGCGCGATTTCCTCGGTCGCGCGGCGCCACATTCACGAAACACAATCCTAGGACCGCAAAATGCCCGCTAGAAAATCCGCCGCCCCAATCAACCTGGACGCCGTCAAGCGTGAGGTCGTTTCCGAGGAGGTAGTCCGGCTGTGGTGTCTCGCTGAAACCGGCGTGCTGATCGGCAACCAGCACGCCGTCGCCGACCGCGGCGACGGCCGCGGCACCGTCCTGGTCCCGGCCGTCAGGACAATACCGCAAGGTCGACTTCTACACCGCCGGCGAGCGTCATGCGACCGAGCTCGCGCCGCTCGCGCCGTATCGCCGCTGACGCCGCACACCGAATAGGAGGGGTGCGATAATGAACGGCGGGAAATTGCGATTTTACGATGAAACTCGCGGCTTTGGATTCATCAAGTGCGACGACGGCACCGGTGATGAATTCGTTCATGCAACCGCCTTCCAACGCTCTGAGATCAAGCCGGCGATCGGCCTGAGACTTTCATTCGAGCGGGCCGAGCTGCCCGATGGTCGAACGCGGGCCGTCAAGTTGCGTTTGGAGATTGCGTGAAGTTTGATTTGGTGGAGCGAGATTTCGCTCCGTCATTGCACCCAAGAAGGTAGCGCCGGATGTACGCGCCGCCTTCTTGGGGAAGCCCCCGGTTGCCGACAGCGGACCCGCCGTCGCCGACCGCGGCGGCGGGCCTTATTCTATAGGGTTTCCAGAGCCCTGCTGACACGGTCAGGTAGGGTGGTGGCCGCCGCATCAAAACGCACTGAGAGGGTGTACCATGGCAAAGCGACCGCGTCCTTCCCGGGTGGACGACGACGAGGAGGACATCCCGCCGCCGGCGAACTACGTGGCTCCGCCGCAGCCTTGGGTGAATGACGGCGCCGCCGCGAAGGAAGTGCGCGAGATTCTGGACGCCTTCGAAGTTGGCGAGATAGACGAGCCGACGCGTTTCGAACTTCAAAGGATTGTTCACCGGAGTGCTCGTTGGTTGTAGCTCGGCATCCCTGGGGCGTGGCCCGGGCGGGAGCATGTGACGATAGTGCTTCGATGCATTCTGGAATCGGAGGGTAACGAGGCTGCGCTATGCGAACCGATCGTTCGGGCCGTTGCTGGCGTCGTTCGGGAGTTCGAGGATCACGGCCTCAAGCTTGTCGAGGCCTTCGATTCAATTCCACTACTGCGCATCATGTCGATGATGCGGGAGCTCGAATACTTCAGCGCGACCGATGCCCCGATGGCGCTCTCCATTATTCTGCGGAACAAGCTCCGGCGCATCTTGATCAAGCCCGAGCCTGAGCCTGTGAAGCGAAGCAAGGCAGAACGGCTCGCCGCGGAGAAGGCGGCGGCCGCGGCAGACAAAGCGGCGGCTGCGGCGGTGCGTGGTGCTGCGAACGCGCGAAACATCGAGATCGGCCGGCAGATAGCAGCGCTGCGGGATCAGACGCCAAACAACCGGGCATTTGGCCGACTGCGCAACAAGCAATTTGACGTCGACACAGTGGCGGCGTGCGAGATGATGCGGGTGGCGCGGATGTATGGAACCAGGCCTGAGATATATCGCAGCAACGTCGCATGGCAGACGTTGGCGGAGTTGTCGGCCACATGTCTATCGCCAGCGCACCGCCGAGACTTCGAACGCCGCATTGTCGCCGGCGAGCCCGTGAGGGCGAAGGAAATAGCCGCCGCTCGTTCGTGAGGTGGTTATCTCCCGTCAGTTGTGATGGGGCGGTGTCCGGGAACGGATACACCGCGGCTTCTCGCCGCGTTGGCTCCGGAGCAAAAAGAGGGGCGCCCCCCTTTTCGGTCTGGTCTCCGCCTCTCCGGTCGAACTGCTTCAGCGGCTTCGAATTTTTCCGCTGGGAGGTTGGCTACGCGGACGGCTTGGTTGCGCTGGTGCTCGGAGATACCGGCGCCTTCTGCGGCCTCCTTCTGCGAAATCAAAGGGAGGACATCCTCCTTTTGTTTCAACGCATTATCGGCCGTGCATCAAACTGCTTCAACAACTCTCCCATACGACGCACGGCGCGTGCCCCCTTCTGTGAAAGATGAGAGACTGACAGATGAAACGATTATTCCCTGACGAGCCTTTGGGCGAGCCCGTGAAGGGCTTCGACGAAACGTTCAGCGCTGAGACTGTATATTGGTGGAAGCATTCTTCCCAGTTCGCGAGCAATGCGCTCATTGCCAAGGACATGGCCGCGTCGGAATAATGGCCTGCTGGTACTGCGGCGCCACCGGCCAGAGGCCGACGCACCCGAATGGTATGCTCGGAGGTGAGAAATGAGCATCGATAGACTGATGGAAGCTATCGCGACCGCGCTCCCTGAAACGACCCGGAGAGGCCGTCGAACGGTCCGGGAGGTATGCCTGACCTACGACCAGGAAAGCTGGCGAGCTATCGCAGGCGGCCATCCTGCCGTGCATATCGGGGAATGGGGTGGAGATTTTAAGGGCGAAGGAGAGACCGCTGAAGCGGCCCTGACAGCGCTCATGAACGGCATCAAATCAGCCGGGCGCATCTGAGCAGGATGTGAAGCGATGAAGAGGACGGTCAAGAGCTTGTCTTTAATGCTTACCGAGCCGGAGCATCAGACGATCTGATTTGGCGCGCAGCACAAGCAGAGTTCCCGCACAAATTCTGGTCACGATGATGGTGGGCCTCGTCTTGATCGCGGCTATCATCGCTATATTCGAGGTCGCTAACGCGCTGGAGCGTCGGCGCCTGCGGTAAGGCCGGCGTACGGTCGCGCCAGCTTACGGTGGCCCCCAATGGAGCTCCCAGCCAAGGCGTCAGTGTCAGGGCTTAACCCTTCGCCGAGTTCCACGTCTCGCAGATGGGGAAAGCCGACCAGAATGGTCGCCAGATGAGGCGGCCTTACTCGTTCTGGCTACTTTTGATTTGCCGGATATATTCGTCTGCGAGAGCAAGCAGGCGCTGTGCGATGATCGGGTCGTTGACTTGGCGTGCCAGCCTTCGGCACTGCTCCGTCTTCGCGATCAGAGCGAACTCTAGTTCCCAGCGCTCTTCCGATGTCTGCACCATCCGGTGTTATTACACCCAACCCGTAAAGTCCGCACTGGAAGATTCGGCCCGTAGTGCTACGGGGACTCGCGGTTCCTAGTCTTTCGCCAGCAGATCTTCGCCCGTCGACTTAAGCCGCACATATGTCCCGCTCTCGTGCAGCTCTAGCCAGCCTTGTGCGACAGCATATCTGAGCCCGGCGCCGAACTCGGTGCCGCTGCCCTTCAGCTCGAACATGAACGGCGCGTTGATCCTCTCGATGTAGATGCGGCCGTCCTGGACAGCCTCGATGTTGGCTGCGAGTTCGACCAGCTTTCGCGCGGCGACTTCCGAGTCGGCAAAGGCACGTTCGACAGTGAGCTTCATGCAGATCGACTACCCGATTCTTCGCAAGGGTGGGCTACTTCATCCGCACTTATGATTTTTGGCGTGCAGCGCAGTTCGATCGCCGGTCATCTCTCCGACGTAGTCGTCGATTGCGGTCACAAGCTTCTCGCGGTTACGGCGGACCTCGGCGATGTAGTGCAAGCCTCATGGCGTCGTTGCTGGCGGGATCGCTGGGGTCGCATGCGCTGCCTAACGTGCTGGAGAGACCGTTGGGGCCGCGTACGCTGCAGGTGAGGACGGCAAGAAGCCCCGCCAGCGCGAACCAAGTAGTAGATCGCAAGGGAACGAACGAGCGTCGCGGTGTTTTACCTCTCGTCGTAATCGTAAGGAGAGTGTAATGCGACCGACCAAGGTTCTCTTAGTGATCAGCTTCGTCGCTGCCACAGCAACTGCTATTCCTGGCGTGGCTGATGCCCGTGGTGGGCGCGGAGGCGGCGCTCACTTCCATGGTGGTGGTGCGCATTTCCATGGAGGCGGCGCACGCTACCACGGTGGTGGTGCGCACTGGCACGGTGGAGGGGCACGCTGGGCTGGTGGCGGTCGTTATTACCGTGGCGGCTATCGCGGTCCAGATTGGGGGGCTGCCGCCGCTGGTGTAGCAACAGGCGCTGCGCTGGGAGCCGCGGCTGCGTACGGTTCATCTTGTTACCAGCAGCAATGGAATGGATATAGCTATGTAACAGTGAGGGTCTGCTAGTACTCTGGACCAATCGTATGGGACCCGCCGGCGTGAACCGGCGGGTGTACCGGAGCGTTGCGGCCTACACTCAATGCTTCCGCCTAAGCCTTTCGAACAATTCCCGTACTTCAGGACTCAACTGTTCCGGTGCGGCGTAAGGCGCATTCGGCCAACGTCGCAGTTGGAACGTCGGCGCTTCCACTAACGAGCCGCGAAGGCAATACGGAGAACCTTGAAGCCCTTAATATCGGGGAACGCCTCGGCCGCGTCCGAGGAAACCAGTTTCACTACTGCGGCTTGTACATCTCCGTTGATGAGTCGATCGAGCGGACTGGCGTCGCTTACTGAAAGCTGGACATCTGTAGCACCCACGGCCGCCAATGCGATAAGGATGTCCTCTTCGACCGCTGACTGCGCCATATCGATAGCGACATTCAGGCCGTTGAGCGCGGAGGCTGATCTTACGTCCGGACGGGAAAGCAGGAGAGCGACCAGCGGCGAGGAAGCGTCACCACCCTTGGTCTCATTCGGCGCCTCCGGTGTACCGGCATTCGTCATTTGCACCGCGACCGCCAGCGCTGCCATGACCAATTCCTGAGGTGATTTTTCTCTTTGTGAGCCTGTGCTCTCCAAAGCCGCCGCCTTCTCGATCTCTAAAACAGGCGGTTCCTTTGGTTCAGTCGTGATCGGGATCGGAGCCTCAGGGATCTCCGAATTGAGGGGGGCAGTGCCGGGGGCTGGCCTCGGCGTAGGCTCATCAGGCTTCGCCGAAAGTGCGGCCTGAACATTGCCGGTCTTCTTCTTCGGAGGCAGGACATCGGCGGATGTTTGCTCAGCACGCTTAGAAATGCGTATGTGGGGGACTTGCCTCGAAGCCTTGGCACCAGATGTGCTGGCAGCTCTCGTGGCGGCAACCCGGTTTCCCTGAAGCGTCCGCCGACTCCACGCCATGTATGACTGGCAAGGAAGGTTGCACGGCAACCCATCGATGTAGACGGTGCTGGGAGAGTCCAGCGGGTTCGCCAATGGCGCACCAACAAAACCGAAGCTTACAACAAGTACTATTGCCCATACTTTCACTGAAATCACTCCTGTTCTGGAGGAAGCCGCTATCCTCGATCATCGTCGAGCGCGAAATAATCAGTGGCCGAGGTGCGGGCCGAAATCGAATTGTCGTGGACGTTGACGTCCAATTCCGACCGAATAACGGCCGCCCGGAACTATTGCTGACGATGCGTCGCGAGGGACGAGGAAGACCAGCCAGCAGACCAAGCCTGCCGTCAACCGACGCGCGACGACAGCCAACCACAAAAAGCAGCGACACCAATGAGCACTGCGAACAGAAAGTAAGCCACAGCTCGCCGCTTCGCCGATGGATGGTTTGCTGCTGGCTGGACTCCAGATGTCTCAATGCTGGTTGGCTGGTCCAAGGGACTGTCTCCCGCTTCGCAGGCCAGGTCCGAAAGCTCTTGCGCGATCTGCAGTCTCGCGAGCCGGTCGTCCAGCGCGAAAGTCGTTCGGTGTTCTAGATTCCCAAATACAAGCGCGTCCGCTTGAGCGCGATCCGGGCTCATCTGCGCTACGTCTGACTGACGCTCAATAGGTGGGATGGGCATGCAGCCCCACAGCGGTTTGCCGCGTATAGGAACGTCACATCGGCACGATCGATTGACTGATACCGGACCAGGAACGCCGCAGTGAAAACGCGAGAGGGAGCCGATCTCGACCGCTTTCGGTACGCCGTCAGAACAACCGAACGCAACCTACAGAAACGCTACAAGCTTCGACCAGATCAGTGAAACCTAAATACTTCGTTAAGTCTCCTCATTGCGGCAACGGATGCTGCCCACGTCAGCGAGGCGGATTTAGTTCGCGCGCTTTTGCCGACTGCAAGACCGGTCCTCAATTAGCTGGGTGCGCCACGATGCATCTATCCGGCATGAAGAAAGAACGCCGCATCAGTCTTGGCGTTTATATAGTCTTCCGCAAGTCACGATGCAGCGACGCAGCTGACTTAGTGGCCTGGCGCTACGGACGCTGGGCCCTTTCTTTTGATGCCGACGGCAACACATTAAATCTTCTCGCAGACCCCTGAAAAAGGGATGCCGCACCTTTCCCTCGGCCGACTTCGCCCGGTACTCAATCTCCACGAGCGCCACCGGCTATACCAAGCGCGACAGGACGTCCGGCGAGTTCATGGCCGTGAAGAAGCCGAAAAACGCCAAGAAGGCTGCAAAAAAGCCAAAGGCGTGCGGGTGGAAAAGAAGTCCGCGACGAGAAAAACGAGGAGTGCCGAGCCGCGCGGGCGACCTCAATGTCGCCAGCCGTCCTTGTCGAACACCGTCCTGAAGCCCTCGGGCATCCGAGGTGGCAGCCCCTCCACCGGCACGTTGCAGCGTGGGCATGGCGCGCCGGCGCCGCCACAGGGGCAAGTGCCGTCCCACGGATGATCGGGGTGAGCCTCGCAGACCCATCCGACATCTTCGCAAACGAAACAACTCATCGCGCCCTCCTTGGGCGGAGAGCCGGCCCCGGCTCCTGGGGGGATAAGAGGGTAGGCCGGGACCGCTCCGCCAGCTCTGGCGGCGAGCCAGCGACGACTCAAACATTCGTCCGCCCCGGCGGTTCCTCTATGCCTAGCTGACTGGGAACCAAACCCCGTTCCTCTGCATAATAGGTCTCGTTAGTGCCAACCCACCGGCTAGGACCCGAGCACCGACGAGGACGCCATGATGAAACGCCGCCGTATCAAGCAGGCCTTTTCCCTCGAAGAACGTCTTGCCGAACAGGCTAAGAGATTGCGGGAGGACGCCTCCAAGGCACCTCCAGGTATCGAGCGGGAAACCCTGCTGCGCAGAGCCCGGCAGGCCGAGACCGGCTCGCACATGAGCGAGTGGCTGAAATCGCCGGGCTTGCAGCCGCCGGAATAGGCGCGGCATAAGTATCGGATGCCTTATCAAGTCCGACTGGATTCATTCATCGCGGTGACGCCCGGGCCGACGCAGGCCGTCAAGCTGTTTGACGATCTAACAGCGGACTACCCGGGCCAAGTCTCAGTCCACGACATGGACGGCAACGAGATCAAAATCGACTTGCTCAGACAAGCCGTTCAAGACAACTCGAAGAACTAAGGCCCCCTCAATCGGAGGCCTCTTCGTATGCGACGGTTCACGCGGGCGATTCAAAAAGACGAAGGCCGCAGCGGAAGTTTAATCGCTGCGGCCCGCGCCGTGTCAAAAATCTCCGGGTGAAAGAGATCTAAGTGAAATATGCAGCCAGCCCCGGTACCGTCAGCAAAACACTGCATTGTTTCAGCGGTATTTCGTCGAGCGGCGAAAATGCTGTTCCTTCGAGGAACTTAGCCTGTGTGGGTGGTGCAGCACTGGGCTGAGGGAAGGCCCGCCGGGGCTGGCTAATCTGACGGGCCCTCTACCACAAGCACAAGTTACTAATGCAACCTGTACTAGAGCCGACAGTAAGTCGCATTTGCTAGCAAAGCAATATACCAATTGATATTGCACGGTGAAGGAGCTGGCACAACCTGCATAGACTGGCGCCGCGAACAGGAGCATTTTCTGATCAGTCAGACGTGGATGGGGAACACCATGATTGGCTTAACCCGTATCTTTGATGTTGCCGTGCTTGTCGTGGGTGCGTTCAACGTCATTTTAGTCGCAATGATTATTCTCGCAATCTGAGTTGCCTCAGACCTTGTCGAAGCCGTGGTCGACCTTGCGTAGACCAGTCGTCGCCCTTGCGCCGGCCGAGATACATCCCGTCGTACTTCCCCAATCGCCAGTTCGTCGCGGCAGGCATGCCCCCCGAGAAACAAAACCGACCTCCCAGTTATATTAGATAGGGCGGGCTTGGAATGCGTTGATTGAAAAAGGGGCAGCTCAGTCAGCGAAGCACGAGCGCGCTCGAGATCCGATCAAGCCGGAAGCGATCCGCCGCAGAGCACGGGGAGCACGCTGTGAAATATCGGGATGTCGATTACACAGTAGTTCAGGGGTTGGGAAGGCACGTTTGGAAGTGGTCAGCGACCATCGGCGATGTCCGCATAGGAGGACAAACAACCACAAAAGGTGCTGCAATCGAGGAAGCCGAACGCGCAATCGAGCGAGCTTTGTCTCCGAAGAAAATTGGACGCGAACCAAGGCCCAAATAGTCATCCGTGAAGAATGCGGATTGATCTGAGAAATAAGCAGAATTTGTCTTGATGTAGTATTCGATTTTGCAGGAAAGCGGGGTGTTGGACCTCGCTTTCTTG
>NZ_SPVJ01000048.1:0-57287 GCF_004634465.1 Bradyrhizobium sp. MOS001 | reverse complement strand
CGCCGCAATCGGCCACGCACTCGATGCCTTCACCCCCGAGGAATGCGCCAATTACCTGAAAAATTCAGGCTATCGAACTTAATGCCATCACGCTTTAGGGCTGTTTGATTTCAGGCGGCAGACCAAAGCCTATCTCGTCCGAGCGCTGCAGCGCGCAGATCCGATGACACAGGTCGATGACGTGCTCGTCGTAGACTAGCGTGTATTGGCGCGAGCATTGGGCGCGCCATTGATCTGTATCAAGCCCGCCGTGGGATAGGGGCCGCTAGGCTTCCAGCAGGAGCGCTGCCCGGACACAGGCCTTGAACACTCTTCGCCAGCATCGGTCCATCGACGGAGTCATCCAGCTCGTGATCCGGCTCGGATTGCTGGCGCTGCTGATCCTGTGGACTTTCCTGATCATCCGCCCCTTCGTGCCAATCCTGGCCTGGAGTGCGGTGCTCGCGGTGGCGTTCTATCCAGTCTTCGGCTGGCTCGCCAAACGCCTCGGGGGCCGCCCGCGCACCGCCGCTTTCATTCTCACGCTGGTTACGCTGGGCATCGTCATTGGTCCTGCGGCTTGGCTCGGCATGAGCGCAGTCGACGGCATCAAGGATCTCGCGGGCCAGATCAGCAGCGGCGATCTCACGCTTACGGAGGCGCCCGAACAGATCAAGAGCTGGCCGCTGATCGGCCCCCAGCTCTACGATCTCTGGACCCAGGCCAACAGCAATATTCGCGCGGTGCTGAGCGAGGTGATGCCGTATCTGAAACCGCTAGCCGGGATGATGCTGTCGCTCGCCGGTGATGCCGGTGTCGGCACGCTCCAGTTCCTGCTGTCGGTATTCGTCGCCGGCTTCCTCTTTCCCTACGGTCCGCAGCTCGTCGACGCGGTGCGCGGCTTCCTGTTCCGGGTCGTACCGGAGCAGAGCGAGCATTTTCTGGAGCTCGCCGGCGCGACCATCCGCGCGGTGTCGCAGGGCATCATCGGTGTCGCAATCGTGCAGTCGCTACTGGCCGGCATCGGCTTCAAGCTCGCAGGCGTCCCGAGTGCCGGCCTGCTGGCATTCCTCGTCCTGTTGCTGTCGATCGTGCAGATCGGCCCCTTCCTCGTTCTCTTCCCCGTGGTTATCTGGATCTGGATGGACAAGGACGTGACCACGGCGGTGCTCCTGACCGTCTTCCTCGGCGCCGTCGGCATCCTCGACAACATCCTGAAACCCATCGTCATGGGGCGCGGCCTGACCACGCCGACGATCGTGATCCTGATCGGGGTAATCGGCGGAACGCTCGCGCACGGAATCATCGGCCTCTTCATCGGGCCGATCATCCTGTCGGTCGCCTGGGAACTCGCGGCGGCCTGGATCCGAAACGATCGCGCCGCTGCTCCGAAAAGGCCGGAAGAGACCTGAATCTCCGCACGCATCACCTTTGACCTAAGTCAATCCTCTCGACACCCGATGCGCCTTGATCAGGTGAAGCCAGATCTGACCGCAGGCATGTCGATGGCCCATCAAACGTCGCAGCGGGATTGCGCATTCGGGAAAACGTCCCCGGCGATGACGGCCGTCGACTGACCGCCATGGATGCGATCCTTGCCATCGATGCGAATGCAGGAGGCGTGAACTTCCAGCTCTTCTCCGTACGAGGCGAGGGGAGGCTGGAACGGCAAATCAAGGGACGGCTTGACGGGCTCGGCCGCCATCCGCGCCTCAGGGCGAGCAGAGCGAACGGCGATCCGTTGGCGCACCGCACCTATCAGAACGACGACGTCGATGACATCCCGGCGGCATGCGCGGTTGTCGATAGCTGGCTGCGGGACGAATTGGGAATCCAGCCGCTGGCCGTGGGGCATCGCGTCGCTCAGGGAGGACCGGATGACGCCCGGCCGGCCCTGATCGATGACGCCGTGATGGCGCGTCTGGAACGGCTGATTGCACTCGCGCCGCTGCTTCAGCCGTATAATCTTGCGCCAATCCGTATCATGCAGGCCAATCATCCGGCGCTACCGCAAGTCGCCTGCTTCGATACTGCATTCCATCTTGGCAAGGTCGTGGAGAACGGCAGCTATCCTATTGCGCATCAACTCTGCGCAGGTGACGCAAGGCGTTACGGGGCTCACGGTCTTTGCTACGAGTCGATCGCACGAACTCTGACGCTCGAGGCCCCCGAGATTGCCGCGCGCCGCGTGATCGTTGCGTGCCTCGACGACACCAGCTCGATGTGCGCGCTGAAGGAAGGCCGCAGCGTCGAAAGCACGAATGGATTCTATGCTTTTGGCGCATCGCCATCGGACTATTCCGCAGGCGAAATCGATCCCGGCGACGCATTTCTGTTCACCAATCCGGGTGACGACGGTGCGGCTGCTCGTTTTCTGCGAGCAGAACAGGCCGTCGAGCACCTCGCCTACTGCGCCGGCCTCAACGCCGGCCTGCTTGCGGCCGCGCTGGAGGGGCTCGACGCCTTCGTTTTCACCGGCGCGATCGGCCAAGGCTCGACGGCGATCCGCGCGCGCATCGCCGAAAGGCTGAGCTGGCTCGGTGCTATACTGGATGCGAAGGCCAACGCCCATAACGCACGGCTGATCTCGCGCCGCGATAGTCGTATCCCTCTCTACGTGCTCCCGTCCGACGATGAATTGACCATCGCGCGGCACACGTTGGCGCTCTTGTTGAACGGGCCGTCGCCACGTTGAGGCAGCTTCCCGGAAAGCTGAAAAGGATTGGCGGCGCTCGATGCTTCTTCAATTCCTCGTCGGTACGCTGGTCAGCGTGATCAATATCGGAATCCATGCGCTGGTGACCATCGTCGCCATCGGGATCGCCCGCGGCGCGGGTTTGCGGCAAACCAGGAGACCAAGAGCGCATCTGATGGGTGTCATGGTCGCGACAGCCGTGGTGTTGCAGGTCGCGCATACGCTGGAGGTTCTGGTGTGGGCTCTGATGTATGAAGTCGTTCAGGCCGCCGCACCGGGCAGTGATGCGCTCTATTTCGCCTTCGTCAACTACACCACGCTCGGCTATGGCGATATCACGCCGGTGCGCGAATGGCGCCTCATCGGCCCGTTGACGGCCATGAATGGTGTCCTGCTGTTCGGCTGGTCGGCCGCCATCCTGTTCGAGGTCTTGCGCAAGACTCTCGAGCACCTCGGTGTAACCCAGGCGCCTGGCCTTAGATGATCCTGATACCGATGGAGGCTTCGGTCGGAGCCGAACTCACCCCAGGAAAAGGATCATGGCCGTGAACGCCACCGGCAGCGTCCCGAACAAAACGACTGCGATCCGAAATGCTGTCTCGTTCCACATCGGAAGAGGCTAGCATCGGACGGTACCGGTGTGATGTGCAGTTTGTGCCATTCGCCGGTGTCGGCCCGCTCAAGGCTGCAGGTCGAGGCTTGCAAGCTGGTGCCGATCCAGCAGCACGATCTGACGCTGGGTGTTACCGACGAAGCCGAGGGCGCCGAGCTCATGGAGCCGTGACAGCGCGCGGGATACGGTCTCCAGCGTCAGGCCGAGGTAATCGGCGATATCGCGCCGCGACATCGGCAGCGCCATGACGCCGGACGCCGTCAACCGCCCGTCCATCTCGAGCAGGAACGCCGCGACCCGCTCCAGCGAGGTCTTGCGTCCCAGCAACAGCATGTGGTCCTCCGCATGCTGGAGGTTGTTCGTGGTCATGCTGAGGAGGTTTCTGGCCACCATCGCATCGCTTTCAGCCACCATTTCGAGGCTTTGCCGTCTGACCAGGCGCACCGTTGTGTCGACGATCGCTTCCGTGGTGAAGCGGTGCTCGTTGCCGTTCTCCAGGCCAAAAATGTCGCCGGCGAGGTGAAAGGCGCCAATCTGCCTGCGGCCGTCCGACAGCAGCTTGTAGCTTCGTACCGCACCGGACGTCACCTGATAGACATATTCGGCGGGCTCTCTCTCCCCGTAGATTTCGCTGCCTTTTTTATAGGTAAATTGGCTTAAACTGACGAGCGCATTTGAATCGCTGGTCATGCCGAGGTCACGAAGGGAGTTGGGACGCGGCGTCGAATCCGCTGCAATGCGAACGAACATAGGCCAACTCCTCAGCTCATCGCCGAATTGGTCTGTCAGACGAAAAGTCTCGCCGCTGGGAATGCGCCGCGCCGTCCCACTCCCGTCGAAGTTGATTTACGACTAAGGCGGCATTCTCATCCATTGTCCCAAGGTTCATTGTACCAAGGGACAGCGTGGACGCCTGTTGGGAGGTTGTTGCGCGGATTGAGAAGCTGTCGGAATTCAGCAAGAGGTGATGCGTGCCCGGCCTTGTTCACGTGGTGGACGACGACGATTCCTTCCGGACGGCGATCGCGCGCCGGTTGAAGCTCGCTGGCTACGACGTTGCGACCTACGCATCGGCGCAGGATTTACTGGATGCGGCGCCTGATGACGCGCAGCCGGGATGCATCCTGCTCGACGTGTGGATACCGGGGCTGAGCGGCCCCGACTTGCAGACCCGCTTGGTCGCGTCGGGCTCGACGCTGCCAATCATATTCCTGACCGGACACGCCGACACGCCAACCACGGTGCAGGCCATCAAGGCCGGCGCGGAGGATTTCCTGACCAAGCCGGTATCCTCCGAGCAGTTGATCGCTGCGATTGAGCGCGCGCTGGTGCGCCAGCACACCGCGCAGGCGCATCGCGGAAGGCTCGAGACCTTCCGCATTCACCTCGCCGCATTGACGCATCGCGAGCGTCAGGTGTTCGATCTCATCGTCCGCGGCAGGATCAACAAGCAGATCGCGCATGAGCTTGGAACCACCGAGCGCACCGTGAAGGCGCACCGTCACCAGGTGATGGAGAAGATGCAGGTTCGTTCGCTGGCGGAGCTCGTTTCGATCGCGGAACGGCTTGGAATGCTCGATACGAGCGACGATTAGCTGATTTGTCGTCACGGCACAGTTCCCGCGGTGTGACTTCCCCAAGAGACAATATGAAATTCGTTGGTGTGGTGCTGCCATGTAGGGCGGCGAATGCGGCGGTTTGCCCGACACGCAATTAGACCAGGCGAATATGGCGCCGGCGCCGCCGTGATCGGTCATTCGTCTCGAAGGGGCACTTCCTTGCCAGAGCGTGACTCTGTTTTTGTCGTCGATGACGATCCCTCCATCCGGACCAGCGTGAACAGGCTGCTCCGCGAGCATGGCTTTGCCGCGACGCTCTTCGACTCTGCTGGAGCCTTGCTCCATCACGGCAGCTTCGACAAGGCGATTTGCATCGTTCTCGATATCGACCTGAACGGAAGGTCCGGCATCGACCTGCGCCGGCAACTGGCCGAGGAGGGTGTCACAGCACCGGTGATCTACATCACCGGAAATGACAGCTCGGCGAACCGCGCGGCGGCGGTCGCGTCCGGATGCATTGCCTATCTGGTCAAGCCATTCACGGCGCAGTCCCTGATCGAGTCGGTGGCGCGTGCGTCGGCTGCGTAACGCAGCATGGCCACTCATTCGTCGACATATTGCTCCAGCGTCCTGGCCGGTGCGCCCTTGTGGACGGACGCGAACTGCGCCAGCGGCACCGAGGTCGTCAATGCCAGAAGGTTTGAATCGACGACCTCAAGGGCAAGTGTCTTCCCTGACTCCATTTCCTTGATGATCGCGGGAGGCGCGATGTCGGCCGCAATGCAGGCGTTGGTCAGGCACCAGCTGTAGGGGATGCGGAGGGGTCTGCCCTGGTCGACGGTCAGCTTCGGCGGCTGTTGCAGGTACATGCCGACGGGCACGAAGAGCTGCAGCCGTGCCGAGGGAGTGCCTTCGCGCTCGATCAGGTCCACGCGCACGGCCGTCTGGCCGGTTGGAAACTTGCCGGTGATTGAGGTCCGGCACAGCGTCGGCGCACCGCCTGCCTTGAAGCAGAGCTTCTGCCAGTCTCCGTAGACGATGTCCTTTGCCTCGCGCTGGCCGCGCGTCGCGACCTCGGCGGGTTTATCGGACTGCGCGGATTTGGGCGCGGCGATGCCGGCACATGTCGCGCTTCCGGCGACCGCGACGACCAACAGGCCAGAGAAACAATTGCGGGGACTTGGCATGATGTGCCTCCGAACTTGAACTCTATTTCTGCGGGTCGAGGAACTTCGCCACCAGCGGCGACCACAGCGGGATCGCGTCCGGAGAGCCGATGAAGAAATGGCCCTCGTTGCCGAAGGGCGGCATCAGATGATACTCGGCCCTGCCGCCGGCCGCGGTGAAGGCCTCATGCATGCGCTTCGACAGGGCCGGCCCGAAGAACGTATCGTTTTCGATATAGAACCACAGCATCGGCACCCGCGAGGTCCGGCCAAAATCCGCGGTCGCTTCGACCAGTCTGTCCGGCGCGCAGTTGTTGTTGGGCTTGCCGTCGACGCGTCCGCCGCGACCTGCCGCAAAGGTGATGATCGCCTTGACCTGCGGCGGGTTCACGCTCGAGAGCGCAATGGAAGCCCAGCCGCCGGCGGACTGTCCGATGACGACGACGTCCTTTGGCAGAACGCGTTTCTCGGCGATCATGTAGTCGATGATCCAGAGATCGGCCAGCGCCAACGCTCGTCCGGCGTCACGGAAGTTCGGGTTGGTGCATTTGCCGACCTTGGCGAAGAACGGCCCGTAGAGACCGCGCTCGGGAATGTCGATGGCGGCTGCGCCATATCCGGTGCCGACCGGCGCCACGACGAAATAGCCGCGTTTGGCGAACCACTTCGCTGCATCGCGGAATTCCAACAGCGGAAAGAAGCCGCGATCGACCGGCTTGAGTGACACGCCGTGGTTCATGATCGCGAGCGGGAAGGGGCCGTCGCCGACGGGCCGCACCACATAGGCGAACATCGGAAGCGGCAGCGGCAGCGCCCAGATCTCCTCCTGGATGCGGACATTGTCCTCGGCGCGCACCGGCAGGACGAAGGCGGCGAGGGTAAGTAGAGCCATCACGAACGGTCGGATGATTGCGGCCAATTGCCTGCGCATCGTCGCCTCCGTCAGCCGGTGTAGGTGAGGGCCACGATAATCGGGCCGAGTACGGTCAGGACGACATTGCCGACGGCGTAGGGCACGGCGACGCCGAGCACCGGCGTCTGGCTCTCGGCGACGTCGCAGGCTCCGGTCACCGCAGCATCGACGGTCATGGCGCCCGCCAGCGCACCGCAGGTGATGACCGGATTCATGTGCACCACATAGCGCGCAAACAGCGTCGCGACGATCAGCGGCACCAGCGTGACGACCAGGCCCATTCCGACCAGCAACACCCCGTGGGCCTGGATCGCAGTCCAGGCCGCGGCTCCGTTGCCGAGACCGATGGCGGCGATGAAGCCGCCGAGCCCGAGATCGCTCAGCGTCTGCTGCGCGGCGGGCGGCAAAGCGCCGATAGTCGGCCGGCGCGACCGTAGCCAGCCGCAGACGAGGCCCGTGATCAGCGCGCCGCCGCCGCCGCCCAGGGTCAGCGGAATACCGCCGACCTTGAAGCTGATGAGGCCTGCGAGCAGGCCCGCCGCGATACCGGTTGCGAGAAAAGCGATGTCGGCGCGGTCGCCGGAGCGCAAGATCTGTCCGACTTTCGTGGCGGCGCGCTCGATGTTGCGGGTGCTGCCGACGAGCGTCATGACGTCGCCCACATAGACGCGGGTATCCGGGCCCAGGGGGACCTCGCGGCTCATCCGGGTCAGCGTGCGGAGATAGACGCCGCGTGCGTCGTTGCCGACGCGTTCGGCGATCTCCTTGATCGACCGGCCATGGAGATCGCGGCTGTCGACGAGGACGTTGATCACGTTGCCCGGAATAGCCTTCAGAATCTCGTCGGCATCGATCTCCTTGCCGATGACCGGCTTTGCAGCGACGAGGGACGCCGTTCGCCCGGCAATGACGATGTCGTCGCCCGATTCGAGAATGGTGTCGAGGCGCGGCTCAACGTCGGCTCCATCCCGCACTATTCGCTCGACGACAGTGCGGCTGCCGATTTCCTCTTCGATATAATTGACCGTGCGTCCCGCGGCGGTCGAGACCCGATAGGCGCGCGCTTGGAATTTCCGATAATGGAGATTTTCGTTCTGTGGCGGATTGCCGCCGGAAAGCTCCGCCTCCAGCTTCGCCGCCTCCTCCTTCAAATCGACCCCCATCAGCTTCGGCGCGACAAACGGCACGTACAGGAGTGTGAGGATGTAGCCGAGGACGTAAGTTACGGCGTAGCCGGCGGCGATGTTCGCCTCCTGCTGCTTAAAGGCGTCGTTGGGCAGGCCGAGTTGCGCCAGCGCGCCAGAGGCGGTGCCGATGATGGAGGATTGTGTCAGCCCACCGGCGGCAAGTCCCGAGGCCGTGCCCGGATCGAGCTTGAACGTGAAGGCGAATATCAGGACGAGGATCAGACCCGTGCCGCCGAGCACGAGCGCCATGACGACCTGCGCCAGAGTGCGGATGCTGAGGGACGCGAAGAACTCTGGGCCGGACCGGTAGCCGATCGTGAACACGAACAGACTGAACAGAATCACGCGCAGCAGCGAGGGGAACGTAAAGGTCCCGAGCTGGCCGATGAGCACGGCGACGACCAGGATACAGGCCGTCGTTCCGATCGAGAAGCCGCGAATCTTGACGCGACCAAGCACCGTACCAATCGCAATGGCGAGCAGCAGGAAGATCTCCGGAGCCGTGGAGATGATCCACCTAACGGTGCCCATGGCGCATGCCCTCCAGCAATTTCCGCCGAATCTGGTTCGTGGAACCAGGCGACGCTTGATCCAGATCAATCCTCCCCAAGGCAAGCTGTCGCCTATGGCCCATGCAGGAGTTAGGAGAGCCGATGTTTCGGACATGAGCACGATGGATATCGCCGCTGCTTCGTCGATACGCCGCGACGAGACGGTGCAAATTGCGTTGTTGCTCGCCTTCGCCGGCGGCTATCTCGATGCCTACACCTGGATCATCCACGGCGTGATGGCCAACGCGCAGACGGCCAATCTGGTTCTGCTTTGGGTCTATGGTTCGATCGGCAACTGGCCGGAAGCGCTGCATTTTGTCCCGCCGATCCTCGCATTCGCGGTCGGTATCGTGGTCGCAGCGTGGCTTCGCCGGGCGACCGGAGACCGTGCCAGCGCCATCAGCACGTTGATCGAAATACTGCTGCTGATTGCCATCGGCATCTTGCACAATCGCCTGCCGGACCTCGCCGGCACGCTGGGCATCTCGTTCGTCGCCGCCATGCAGACCGCGGTCTTCACCAAGGTCGAAGGTGTGGCCTACAGCTCGGTGATGATTACCGGCAACATGCGGCACGCGATTGAGAGCGTGTTCGCCGCGGTCTCAGGAGGCGGTTCGTTTCGGCGCCCCGGCATTTTTGCCGCACTATGCGGCACTTTCGGCTTTGGAGCCGCCGTCGGCGCCTTCGCGACCAAGCAGATTCCAAATCTGGCGCTTGGTGTCCCCGTGATCGCTCTCCTGATCGTGCTGCTGGGCTGCGAAGCCAACCGCGCCGAGGCCCGCACATGAACACGTTCGGGCCGATATCGCGATTCTTTCCGCCCGCGACCTGGCTTGCGGACTATCGCAGCGCCTGGCTGCGTCCGGATGCCATCGCCGGCATCACGCTCGCGGCCTACGCCATTCCGGTGTCGCTCGCCTACGCGGCGCTGGCCGGATTGCCGCCGCAGATCGGCATCTATGGCTATATGCTTGGTGGGATCGGCTACGCGCTGCTCGGGTCGTCGCGCCAGCTTGCGGTCGGTCCGACCTCCGCGATCTCGCTGATGATTGCGGCCACAGTCGGGGCGCTGGCCGGCGGAGACGCGGCGAAATATGCCGAGATCGCGAGCCTTGCCGCCTGCGCGGTGGCGCTGTTGTGCCTGATCTCCTGGCTGTTCAAGCTCAGCATTCTCGTTCGCCTGGTCAGCGACAGCATATTGGTCGGTTTCAAGGCCGGCGCCGGGCTCACCATCATCATGAGCCAATTGCCGAGCCTGTTCGGCGTCGCCGGAGGCGGTCACAATTTCTTCGATCGCGCCATCAAGCTCAGTGGTCAGCTCGGCGACACGAAGCCGCTCGTTCTGGCGATCGGGGCGATCGCGCTGGTGCTCCTGCTGCTCGGAGAACGGCGTCTGCCGGGAAAGCCGGTCGGACTCACGATCATGGCGCTGTCGATCGTGTTTGCGACGCTGCTTGGCCTTGCGTCCCTCGGGGTGCCGGTCACCGGGACGATCCCCGAAGGGTTGCCGGCGATCGGAATACCCAGGTTTGGTCTGCTTGAGCCCGACGAACTCTTCCCGCTGGCCGCGGGATGCGTGCTGCTGGCCTATATTGAAGGTGTGTCTGCGGCCCGCAGCTTTGCCGCCAAGCATGGCTATGCCCTTGATGTCCGGCAGGAGTTTTTGGGCCTGGGGGCGGCGAACCTCGTCGCCGCATTCGGCCACGGCTATCCCGTCGCCGGCGGCCTGTCGCAATCCGCCGTCAACGACAATGCGGGCGCGCGCACCCCCCTGGCGCTGGTGATCTGCTCGGCGACGCTCGCACTGTGCCTGCTGTTCTTCACGGGGTTGTTGACGAATCTGCCCAAGGCCGTGCTGGCGGCTATCGTCGTTGCGGCCGTCTACAGGCTGGTGGACATCCGCGCGCTGTTGCGGATGTGGCGCGTCAGCCGGTTCGATTTCTATGCGGCGGCGATTGCGCTCGTGTCCGTGCTGCTCCTTGGGATCCTGCAAGGCGTCCTGCTCGCGGCCATCGCGTCGATCGTCCTGCTGCTGGCACGCGCCTCACGTCCGAATGTCGCGTTCCTCGGACGGCTGCCCGGGACCGGCCGCTACTCCGACAACGCGAGGCACGAGGGTGTCGAGCCGCTCGTCGGCGTCATCGCCTTTCGACCCGAAGCTTCGTTGCTTTACATCAACGCCGAAACGATCCTGGAGTCGGTGCTGGATGCCTTGCTGAGATCGGTCGATATCAGGCTGGTGATTTGCGACCTCTCCGCATCGCCTTACATCGATCTGGCCGGCGCGGGCATGTTGCGCGACCTTTACGATGAGCTCGCCTCCCGGCATGTCGCCTTCTGCATCGTCGGTGCGCATGCGCAGCTGCGCGATCTGTTGCGGGCGGAGGGACTGGCGGAGAAGACTGACAGCGGCGACTGGCTGCGGTCGCTGGACAGCGTTCTTGGCGATGCCCAGCCCAACGATGCCCGAGGAACGGTCTGATCTCTCCGCTGCCCTCCAATCGGTCGGCGACGGCCTATTGCGTTGCGAAGAGGCGTCACGGCCGTGCTCCCCGCCCCGGCATATCGCGCGACCGTTGACTTGGATCAATAGAGCAAGCGGCGCTGCACTCACGATCCGGCATCACTCATGCCCTACGGCTTGATATGGATCGGGAGTGAAACATGTCCAAAGACGCCAAGCCCGCGCAGAAGCGCATCGATCAGTTCCTGTCTGGCCCCGGTGGACGGGCGGACGACTGGCGCGATCTGGTGGAAGCGGCAAAGGTGTGGGCCCGCGGCGGCGATCGTGCAAAATACGATGCCGCGCTGGCCGATCTGTCTGTGACGGAAGAGTTTCACGGCTATCCCGGTCTGCAACTGATGGGGGCCCTGCGGGAAGCAGCCGCCACTGGCGATGCGGCAACGTCGCTCGCCCTCGCGACGCGGCTGACACAGGCCCTGACGACGAGGTCCTTCCGCCAGCATACCGGCGACTGGAATGTGAATGATGAGGACAATGGCGACGCCTCCGATCTGGTGCCGCAGATGTTCGGGCAGCACACCGCGCGTCGCCCCTACTTCGAAACCCTGATCGTCACCGGCCTCTCGTCCGCCAAATGGCTCGCGCTCGCCAACGAATGGCGCAAGCTGCGGCGTCCGGTCGATCAGTTCGTCTATGAGCCGGTCATCGTCGGCAGCCTCGAAGACGCCTTCTGCGCCACGATGCTGAACCCCAACATCGCAGCCGTCGTCATCAACGAAGGCTTCACCCTGCGCTCGCGGCACGATGCCCCGGTGCTCCGCACGTTGACGGCATCGGCGGGACTGAATGACGAGTCCGACGCGTCAGCGCTCCGGCTGGCCCAAATCGTCAAGCGGGTCCGTCCCGAGCTCGACCTTTATCTCATGTCCAACCGCGACGTGGAGGAGATGGCCGGAAATCCGGAAGCAAACGTCGTTCGCCGCATCTTCTATTCCATCGAAGATCTGCTCGAGCTGCATCTCTCGATCCTCGAAGGCATCCAGGACCGCTTCGACACGCCGTTCTTCGACAATCTCAAGAAATATGCGCAGCGTCCGATCGGGACGTTCCATGCGCTGCCGATCGCGCGCGGCAAATCGGTTTTCAAGTCGGACTGGATTCGCGACATGGGCGAATTCTACGGCTTGAACCTGTTCCTGGCCGAGAGCAGCGCGACCACCGGCGGCCTCGACAGCCTGCTGGAGCCGACCGGAACCATCAAGAGAGCGCAGGACAAGGCGGCGCGCGCGCTTGGCGCGGATCGCGTGTTCTTCGTGACCAACGGTACCTCGACCTCGAACAAGATGGCGGTGCAGGCGCTGCTCGCGCCCGGCGACATCGCGATCGTCGATCGCAACTGCCACAAGTCGCACCATTACGGCATGGTGCTGGCCGGCGCCCAGCCGATCTATGTCGAAGCGTTCCCGATGACGGCATATTCGATGTATGGCGCGGTGCCGCTGAAGACCGTCAAGCAGGCCCTGCTGAATGCGAAGGCGGATGGCCGGCTCGACCGCGTCAAGATGCTCGACCTGACCAACTGCACTTTCGACGGTCACATCTACAACACCCGCCGGGTGATGGAGGAATGCCTCGCGATCAAGCCCGACCTGATCTTCCTCTGGGACGAAGCCTGGTTCGGCTTTGCGCGCTTCTCGCCTTACCTGCGGCGGCGCACCGCGATGGGCGCCGCCAATGAGATCGAGGCCTGGATGCACGACCCGAAATCGGTCACGGCCTACGAGAAGCAGCAGGCCGAGCTCGGCAAGAACCCGTCGAACGAGGTGCTGCTCAAGACCCGGCTGATTCCCGATCCGCGTCAGATCCGCCTGCGCGTCTACCAGACCAACTCGACCCACAAGTCGATGTCGGCGATCCGGCAGGGCTCGATGCTGTCGGTCAAGGACGTCGAATTCCATACGGTCGAGCAGCAGTTCAAGGAGGCGGTGTTCACGCACGCATCGACCAGCCCGAACCAGCAGCTCATCGCGAGCCTCGACGTGTCGCGGCGCCAGATGGAGCTCGAGGGCTATGGTCTCGTGGCCAATGCGATGGAGATCGCGTTCGCTATCCGTAATGCGGTCAACAACAATCCCCTGATCTCGAAATATTTCCGCATCCTTGGTGCGGACGCGATGGTACCCGCGCAATACCGCCAGAGCGGCTTCACCGACTATCTCGCGGCCGGCACGAACTGGGCGAACATCCTGAAGAGTCTGGACGACGACGAGTTCTGCCTCGATCCGACCCGGATGACGCTGGTGTGCGGCACCGCCGGTTACGACGGCACGCAGTTCAAGGGCATCCTGGCGAACGAGTACAACATCCAGATCAACAAGACCTCGCGCAACTCGGTGTTGTTCCAGTCCAACATCAACAACACCCGCAGCGACGTCGCGCATCTGGTGAGGGTGCTGGCCGAGATCGCGGGCGAGGTCGACCGCGGACTTGTCCAGGGTGGCGCCAATGCGAAGAAGACATTCGAGGCGCGGGTCAAGAGCCTGATGACCGACGTGCCCGACCTGCCGAACTTCTCGCATTTCCACGATAGTTTCCGCGGCGATGCCGGCACCAAGACCAACGAGGGCGATATCCGCAGCGGCTTCTACTCGGCCTATGACGCAGCCGGATGCGAATATATCCGGCTCGGCGATCCCGAGATCGACCGCCGCCTGAAGGCCGGCCCCGATCTCGTCTCGGCCAGTTTCGTGATCCCGTATCCGCCGGGCTTCCCGATCATGGTGCCGGGCCAGGTCATCACCCAGGAAACCATCGACTTCATGCGCAAGCTCGATGTGAAGGAAATCCACGGCTACGACGCCAAGGAAGGCTTGAAGCTCGTACGCACCGAAGCCTTGGCGAAGATCGGCCGGCCCAAGCCGGGCGCCACGCCGAAGCTGAAGGCCGCATCATAACAGGGGACGGTCATGCAAGGCTTTTTCACGTTCTTGCAGCAGAACCCGTTTCTGCTGCTGTTCTTCGTCGTTGGCCTTGCCGTCTGGATCGGCCGGGCCAGCATCAAGGGCTACGGCCTCGGCATGGTCGCCGGCGCCATCGTGGTCGGCGCCGGGCTGGCGGTGTGGGCCTCGACCTACGGCGTGAAGCTCGAGCTCAACAACTTTGCAAAGAGCTTGTTCTATTACCTCTTCATGTACGGCGTCGGCCTGCGCGTGGGGCCGTCCTTCATCAACAGCCTGAAGGGCGATGGCCTCAAGTTCTGCATCTTGGCGCTGGTGTCCAGCGTCCTTGGTCTGGCGCTCGTCGTCATCTGTTCAAGACTCTTCGCGCTTCCGATCGGCGCGGCTGGCGGCATGCTGGCGGGGTCGCAGACCATGTCGGCCGCAATCGGCTCGGCCGAGCAGGCGATCACCTCGGGCGTCGTCAAGCTTCCTGAAGGCATGAAGCCCGAGGATGCGTCGGGCATGATCGCGCTGTCCTACGGCATCACCTACATCTGGGGTACCGTCGGCATCATCCTGATCTGCAAGTACCTGCCGCGGTGGTGGGGCGTCGATGCCAAGGCGGCGGCCAGGCAGTACGAGAAGGAGTTTGGCGTCAAGGATCTCGAGGGCGGCGGCCTGACCGGTTATCGGCAGTTCGGTCTGCGTGCCTATCGGCTGGAAAATCCGACGCAGGTCGGCATGAGCATCGCCAAATTCCGCTCGATCCATCCGGAGTACCGGATCGTCAACGTGGCGCGCGGCGGCGAGCCGCAGGGAGCCGATCCTGCGTTCGTGCTGCAGAAGGGCGACGTCGTCGCGCTCGGCGGCTCGACGGAGCATCTCACCGACAAGATGGGCCTGATCGGCCCCGAGGTTGCCGACACCACGGCGCTGGGCATTCCCATGGATCAGGCCGACATCCTCGTCACCAACAAGGAGATGGTCGGACGCACCTTTGAATCCTTCCGCGACACGGCGATCGCCGGCCAGTTGCAGGTCACCAAGGTCGAGCGTGGTGGTGTACCACTTGCCGCCGGTCTCAAGACCGAGCTGCAGCGGATGGACATCGTCTCGGTAGTCGGCCTCAAGTCGGCCGTCAACGAACTCGGCGAGATGTGGGGACGCATCGCGCGGACCAATACGTCGACCGACCTGCTGACGCTGGCCGCGGGCATGATCCTCGGTTTCTTGATTGGCATGATCGAATTTCCGGCCTTCGGTGCCAAGATCGGTCTCGGCAATGCCGGCGGTCTGTTGCTGTCGGGCGTGATCGTGTCGTCGCTGGTCTCGCGGCTGCGCTTCTTCGGCAATACGCCGAACGCGGCGCGCAACGTGCTGGAGGACCTCGGTCTCGTGGTCTTCGTCGCCATCGTCGGTGTCAATGCCGGTGCCGGATTGCTGGCGCAGCTTACCGGTGCCGTTGCCTTGAAGATCTTCGTCGCCGGCTTCATCGCCTGCACGATCCCGCCGTTCATCGTCTGGGCGATCGGCTATCACGTCTTCAAGATCAACCCGGCCGTGCTGATGGGCGGCGTTGCCGGTGCGCGGTCGCACTCCGGCCCGTGCCGCGAGGCCGCGGTGGAGATCCAGAGCTCCGTGCCCTGGATCGGATTTCCGGTCGGCTACGCGGTGTCGGGCATCCTGCTCACCGTGTTCGGTTACTTTGCGATGATCCTGGCCTAATAGCTCGACGTCATAACAAGAGGAGAACGTGAGACATGAGAAAAGTCGCCATCTATGCCGCCTTGGCCGTCTCGCTCGCGGGCGTCGCCGGTTTCAGTACGTCATCGCGTGCCGACACCGGCCAGGTTGCCGTGGTCTTCACCAAGGGCGGGTTCATCGTCGGCGTCGGTGGCGGCGAGGGCGTTCTGCTGTACCGGGGCAAGAAATATCCCTTCACCGTCTCAGGCATGAGCGTCGGCTTCACGATCGGCGCCTCGACCACTAAGCTCGTCGGGCGCGCACTCAATCTGAGGGGGCCGGAGTCGATCGAAGGCTCCTACGCGGCGGGCGGCGCGGGCGGCGCGGTTGCCGCGGGCGCCGGAGCCGTTCAGTTGCAGAACGGCAATGGCGTCATCCTCCAGCTCAGCGGGCCGAAGGTCGGCGCGGAAGTATCGGCTGCGGTTGGCGGCGTCACGATCCGGCTGAAATAGGCCCGGGAGGGCGCTCAAGCTAAACGGGCTGCGTCATCGCAGCCCGTTTCGCGTTTCAGTAGCGTTCCTCGACGAACTTCAGGCCGCGCAGGCTTGCCTGGTCGTTGTAACGTCCCTTGTGGGACCGTGGCGGAAGCTTGACCTTCTCCCGCTTGACTTCCTTGTAAGGGATAGTTCTCAGGATGTGCGAGATAACGTTGAGCCGCGCTCGCCGCTTGTCGTCGGAGCGGATCAGTCGCCACGGTGCATGCTTCGTGTCGGTCGCCTCGAACATCATGTCACGCGCGCGCGAGTAATCGTACCAGCGCCCGAACGACTCGGTGTCCATCGGGCTCAGCTTCCACTGCCGCAGCGGATCCTCGATACGCGCCTTGAAGCGGAGCTCCTGCTCCTCCATCCCGACCTCGAGCCAGAGCTTGATCAGGACGATGCCGGCGTCCACGGCGAATTTCTCGACCAGCGGACACAATTCCAGGAAGCGCTTGTGTTCGGTCGGCGAGCAGAAGCCCATGACGTATTCAACGCCGGCGCGGTTGTACCAGCTGCGGTCGAAAATCACGATCTCACCGCCGGCCGGGAATTGCTCGATATAGCGCTGCAGGAACAGCTGGGATTTCTGCCGGTCGGAGGGCGCGGGCAGGGCGCAGACACGGAACACGCGCGGGCTCACCTTTTCGGTCAGCGCCTTGATGGTCCCGCCCTTGCCGGCCGCGTCGCGCCCCTCGAAGATGATGATCACCTTCAGTTTCTGGGCTCTGACCCATTCCTGAAGGTGACACAACTCGACCTGGAGTTTTTCGAGCTCCTTCTCATAGTCCTTCCGCTTCATCCGCTCCACGGGCGCGTCATTGGCCATGCTCAATCACCCCAGGAAATGGTCACGCCGATGTCGCCGGGAACACCGCCTGGAAAATCGATGATCTGATACGCGATGCGATAGCCGCGCGGTTTCAGGTAATCGCTCCAGAGCTGGAAGATTTCCTTCGGAATTCCGGTCAGGGTGTTCTCCCAGCCCGCTTCCATCTGATTGATAGCGCGGCCCTTGTCGGTGCACAGCGTGTTGGGGAAGCGATAGACCTGAACCTCGGTCAAGCCGTTCCGCACCGCACGCTGGATGATCGTCGAGGCGAGCTTGATCTTCTCGTCCTCGGTCTTGCCAGAAGGCTTGCTGAGGCGTTCAATGAGGGCGTGTTTCTCGGCTTCGGCGGCGGCGGCGAGGCGCGCATATTCGTCGGCCTTCGCTGCCTCCTTGAGGGCTGCTTCCTTGCGGATCTGCGTGGCACTGGGGATGAGATCATCGATGCCGGGCATGGCAGGCGGCTCCTGTTGTTGCACGTCAACTTTCAGGCGAGGCTAGGTGGGGCCGTTCCAGGCCCGTTGATCCAAATCAAGCAATTGCGCCACCCGATACCGACACTGCATTCGACGCATTCAAGTGGAAACGCGCCTGTCGAGGAGAGAACGTTGAGCGAGCAACTTCATCCGATGGCCCCGCATCATCTGCCGTTCTATCTCGCGCCGGGAAGCGGGGTGGACCCGCTGATGGTGGTGATGGGGATCTTCCTGATCGGCACCGTGCTCTGGGTGGGCACGCTCTATTGGAAGCTGCACAGCCTGCCTGAGCGCATGGCGCACAAGTCGCAGAAGCTGCAATTCGAGATCGTGGCGGTGCTGGGCATCATCTCGCTCTTTACGCACTTGCACATTTTCTGGGTGGCCGGCCTGCTGCTCGCGATGATCGACCTGCCCGATTTCGGCACGCCGCTGCGCAGCATTGCCGGCTCCGTCGAGAGGATCGCTGACGCCGCTCCGGGCGACGGGCGCGAACCCGAGCAACCGAGCCCCCCACCGGCAGAGAAGTCAGTCCCCAAGGAGAAGGAGCGCAGCCATGTTTGAGCTCATGTTCTGCTCCCTTCTGACCATCCTGCCCGACTATCTCTACCGCCGCTATGCGCAGGGCAAGCGCTTCGGCAAGGAGATCACGTTCTTTTCCATCTGGTACGAGCTGCGATGGGGCATCACCGGCTGCCTGATGCTCACGGTGTCGCTCATCACCATGATCTTCTACTTTCACCCGTCAACGACCTCGGCGACGCTGTATTACCGTACGGTGCCGATCCTGCCCGAGGGCTCCGGCCGGGTCGCGGAAGTCAATGTCGGCTACAGCCAGGCGGTGAAGAAGGGCGACGTACTGTTCACGCTGGATAGTTCGAAGCAACGCGCGGCTCTGGAAACCGCCAAACGCAAGATCGCTGAAGTCGATGCGTCGCTGACGAGCGCGGAATCCGACGTGGTCAAGGCCGAAGCGCAGATCCAGGAAGCCAAGGCCAACCTTCAGCAGGCCAAGGATGAACTGGACGTCAAATCCGAGTTGCAGCGTCGCAATCCCGGCATCGTGCCGCAGCGCGACATCGAAAAGCTGCAGGTGCTCGTCGATCAGCGGCAGGCTGGGGTCGACTCCGCCACGGCTTCGAGGCAGTCGGCAGCCTTGCGCGTTTCAACGCTCTTGCCGGCCGAAAAGGCCAGCGCCGAAGCGACGCTAGCCGAGGCGCAGGTGGATCTGGACAAGACTTTTGTCCGCGCCGGCGTTGACGGGCGTGTGGAGCAATTCCTGGTCCGCGCCGGCGACGTGGTCAATCAGCTGTTGCGGCCGGCGGGTGTGCTGGTTCCGGCGGGCGCCGGCCGGCAGAGTCTGCAGGCGGGCTTTGGCCAGATCGAGGCTCAGGTCTTGCAGGTCGGCATGGTGGCGGAAGCAACCTGCATATCGAGGCCGTGGGTTATCATTCCGATGGTCATCACCAATGTGCAAGACTACATCGCGGCCGGACAGTTCCGCAGCGGAGAGCTACTCGTTGAGGCGCAGAATGTCGTGCGGCCCGGTACGATCCTGGCATTCATGGAGCCGCTCTACAAAGGCGGCCTTGACGGCGTGACGCCGGGCAGCAGCTGCATCGTCAACGCCTACACCAGCAATCACGAGGAGATCTCGGCGAAGGAGACCAGCACCGGCCGGGCCATTGTCTTGCATGTCGTCGACGGCGTCGGGCTGGTGCATGCGCTGCTGCTGCGCATCCAGGCGCTGCTGCTGCCGATCAAGACGCTGGTGCTGAGCGGGCACTGAGGTCCCAGGTCGGATTGTTTCGCGAATGGACCGTCCTGCGTGCAGCTTGACTGCGTCCTCGGCACTGTCGAAGCGGCCCAGTTCTCGCTAGAATTGTGGTCCGGAGGCGCCGGAGCGCGGCCGAGGCGGAGGGGAGCGGGCGCATGATCAGGGCGTCGGTCAAGCAGTGGCTGGTTGCGACCACGCTGTTGGGTCTCGGCCTGTTGCTCGCCGCGTGCATGCTGTCTGGGCCCGCGCGAGCCGCTGAGCCCGGCTCGGCTGCGCGCAGCGAGCCAAAGCGCGTGCTGATCCTGCATTCCTTCGGCCGCGAGTTTCGCCCCTGGAGTGAATATGCGCGGAGCATCAAGGCCGAGCTCGAGCGGCAATCGCCCTGGCCGCTCGACGTCCAGGAGCACACGCTGCTCACCGCCCGTTTCAACAGTCCAGGCCCCGAAGCGCCTTTCGTCGATTATCTCGGTTCGCTCTACCAGGGCAGGCCGCCCGATATCGTGCTGAGCATCGGCGCACCTGCGGCGCGGTTCGTGCAGAGATACCGTGCGAAGCTCTTCCCGGAAACGCCGACGGTGCTGACCGTGGTCGAACAACGGCTGGTGAACCGCCTGGACCTCACCGACAATGACGTGGTCGTGTCCGTCCGCAATGATTTCGTGGCGGCCTTCGAGAACATTCTCAAGCTCTTGCCCGATATCAAAACGGTCGCCGTTGTGGTCGGTGCCTCGCCCCTCGAGAAATTCTGGATCGACGAGGTGAAGCGGGAGTTGAAACCGCTGGAAGGCCGGCTCGACCTCGTCTGGTACTCCGACCTGCCGTTTGAGGAGATCCTGAAGCGCGCATCGGTGCTTCCGCCTCATTCCGCGCTGTTCTGGGGGCTGATGTTGGTCGATGCCGGCGGCATTGTCCACGAGGGCGATATCGCCCTGCACAGGCTGCATGCTGTCGCGAACGCGCCGATCTTCTCGTATCAGGAACCTTTCTTCGGCGACGCCAGCGTCGGCGGGCCCATGCACTCCATCGCCGAAACCAGTTCGAAGACCGTCAGTGCCGCGATCCGGATCCTCGGCGGCGAGAAGCCGGCCCGCATCAAATACGAGCCGATCGGATTCGGGCCGCCGAAATATGATTGGCGGGAGTTGCAGCGCTGGGGGATCGGCGAGAGCAGTCTGCCGCCGGGCAGCGAAATCCTGTTTCGTGAGCCGGCCCTCTGGGATCGCTATCATTGGCAGATGCTGCTGATCGCGGCCGTGATTTTGATACAGGCCGGCTTCATCGGCGGACTTCTGAGCGAGCGCCATCGCCGCCAGTTGGCCGAGATCGAGTCGCGACAACGCCTGACCGAACTCGCCCACGCCAATCGGTACTCGGCCGTCGGCGAGTTGACGACGTCGATTGCCCACGAGCTGAACCAGCCGCTCGGCTCCATTCTGACCAATGCCGAGACGGCGGAGCTTATGCTCAAAGCCACTTCACCCGACATCAACGAGATCCGCCAGATTCTGGCCGACATCAGGCGCGACGATCAGCGGGCGTCCGAGGTCATCCGCAGGCTTCGAAGCGTCCTGAGGAAGCGGCCGTTTGAAATCAAGGACACCGAACTGAACGACACGGTACGGGAAGCAATCGGCCTGGTGACGGCGCTCGCCGACGGGCGCCGGATCACGCTGGCTTACGCGCCAGCCGCTGCGGAGCTGCACGTCAAGGGCGACCCCGTGCAGCTGCAGCAGGTCGTTCTCAACCTGATCATCAATGCGTTGGATGCGGTCTCCGACGCGGACATGAAGAAGCGCGAGGTCGGCGTATCGACCGGGCGCGCCGGGGGCCACGCCGAGATCCGGATCGCCGACACCGGTTCGGGCATTGCGGTCGGCGACCTCGCGAACATCTTCAATCCATTCTTCACGACCAAGCCTCAGGGCATGGGTATGGGGCTCGCAATCGTCAAGACCATCGTCGAGGCCCATCACGGCACCATAGCCGCCGAGAACCAGCCGTCGGGCGGCGCGCTGTTCACGATCAGGCTCCCGATCATCCACTAGCGCAGACGTTTAGCGATCCGGCGGCGCGGCATTGCTCTCGCGCCTCAACAAGGCGGCCAAGCAGGCCTTCGTTGATCTTGATCAATAAACGCCCATGCCGCGGCCCGATCTTGGTGGCCGGAAAGTTCGATGGAGGATGGCATGTTTCGCTGCGGCAAGATCCTGATGGCGCTTGCGTTGATGCTGACGATGCCGATCACCGCAACCGCGCAGACGGCTGACAAGCCGGCGGCGCCGAGCACGCAGGCACAGCCCGCAAGTCCGCCTCCGCCGAGCGCCGAACTCCTGAAACCCGAGCAGCTCGAGGCGCTGGTGGCGCCGATCGCGCTCTATCCCGACGAGCTGCTGGCCAATGTCCTGGCGGCATCGACCTATCCGCTGGAAGTGGTGCAGGCCGATCGCTGGCTGAAGGAGCGCAAGACGCTGAAGGGCGAGGCGCTGAAGGCCGAGGTCGACGAGCAGGCCTGGGACGACAGCGTCAAGGCGCTCGCCAGCACCCCCGATGTGTTGTCGATGATGAGCGACAAGCTCGAATGGACCCAGAAACTCGGCGATGCCTTTCTCGCCCAGCAGCCCGACGTGATGGACGCGATCCAGCGCCTGCGCAACAAGGCCTATGACAACAAGAAGCTGGTCACGACCAAACAGCAGAAGGTCAGCGTTCAGAGCCAGGAAGGCAAGCAGGTTGTCGTCATCCAGCAGGCCGATCCCGCCGAGATGTACGTGCCCTATTACGATCCGGCGACGGTCTACGGCACCTGGCCCTATGCGGAGTATCCGCCGTATTACTGGGGATATCCGTCCTATATCGGCGCCGGCGTGGTTGCGGCCGGCATTGCCTTTGGCACGGCCTGGGCGATCGGGCGCTGGGGCAGTTACTGGGGCGGCGGCTGCAACTGGGGCAACCGCAACGTCTACGTCAATCATCGCACCACCAACATCGCCAACGGCTGGCAGCACAATCCGGCGCATCGCGGCGGCGTGCGCTATAACAACACCAACGTCCAGCAGCGTTTCGGCAACAACAATGTGAGGGCGGGCGCGTCGGACCGGATGGATTTCCGCGGCCGGGACGGCAACCAGGTGCTGCGCCCGAGCCAAGGTGCGGGAGACCGGGCTGGAGATCGCGCCGGCGACCGTGCCGGTGATCGTGGCGGTCCGGGTGACCGTGCAGGAGATCGCGCTGGTGATCGCGGTGATCGTGCCGGCAATCGCGGCGACCGGCCCGGCGGCGGCGATCGTGCTGGCGCGGGAGATCGTGCCAAGGGTGGTGGAGATCGCGCCAAGAATGCAGGCAAGAATGTGGGTAAGGGCGGCGGCGATCGTGCAAAGGCTGCGAATCGAGCCGGCGGCGGCGCTGCCGCCAATCGAGGCGGTGGCGGCAATCGCGGCGGTGCGATGAACGTCTCGTCGGGCCGGGCGGCGGCCGCAGCATCGGCGCGCGGACGCTCCAGCATGGCGAGCATGCCGCGCGGCGGTGGCGGCGGAAGCTTTGCCGGGCGCGGCGGCGGTGGCGGAATGGCCATGCATGGTGGTGGTGGTGGCTTCCGTGGTGGTGGAGGCGGAGGAGGAGGCCGCGGCGGTGGCGGCGGTGGGCGGCGCTCCGACATCGCGCTGAAGCATGACATCGTCCTGCTCGGCCATCTCTCTAACGGCCTCGGCTATTATCGCTTCAGCTACATCGGCAGCGACAAGGCCTATGTCGGCGTGATGGCGCAGGAGGTGGAGAAGGTGATGCCTGACGCCGTGACGCGCGGCAGCGATGGTTATCTGCGCGTCTATTATGACAAGCTTGGCCTGACATTCCGCACCTACCGCGATTGGCTCGCCGACGGCGCGAAGATCCCTGCGGAGGTGACGCCATGATCGGCCTGAAATCGCTCCATCGCGCGATCCTGCCGGGCGTGGTGGCGCTCGCCATGCTTGGCTCGGCGGCACAGGCGCAGCAATCCTACAAGACACCGGAGGATGCGGCCGCCGCGCTCGCGGCCGCAGTCAAAAGCGGGCCGGGCGACATTTTGAAGGTGCTCGGCAGGGCCGCCGAGGATATCGTCTCGTCCGGTGACGAGGTCGCCGACAACGACATCCGTCAGCGCTTCACGTCGATGTACGACGCCAAGCACGGCATCAAGGCGGAGGGCAACAAGACCGCGACCTTGATACTGGGGCCGGACGATTTCCCGTTTCCGATTCCGCTGCTCAACACCAAGACAGGCTGGGCGTTCGACACCGACGAGGGGCGGATCGAGGTGCTTCGCCGCCGCATCGGCCGCAACGAGCTCGACGCGATCCAGACCGCGCTTGCCTATGTCGATGCCCAGAATGAATACGCCGACACGGATCGCGGCGAGGGCGCTGGTGTCTACGCGCAACGCTTCCTTTCCACGCCCGGCAAGAAGGACGGCCTGTTCTGGCGTGACGACAGTGATCCGAGCCCGCTCGGCGCGCTGGTCGCGGAGGCCTCGGCCGAAGGCTACAAGCAAGGCACAGGCGAGGCACCCGCGCCTTATCACGGCTACTACTTCCGAATACTGAAAGGCCAGGGTTCCGACGCGGCCGGTGGCGCGCTCAACTACGTCGTCAAGGGCAAGATGATCGGGGGCTTCGGACTGATCGCTTGGCCCGCCGAATACGGCAATTCCGGCGTGATGACGTTTCTCGTCAATCATGCCGGCACCGTCTACCAGAAGGATCTCGGCAACCGCACGGCGGTCATCGCCGAGCGCACCACGCTGTTCGATCCCGACCAGACCTGGAAGAAGGTCGATGCCGCGAAGCCATAAACCGGAACGCATGCGGCGCGCGACCGCAATCGGCCTTGCCGCGCTCGCGCTCCTCCTGCTCGCGATGCCGGCCACGCCGTCGTTCGCGCAAGCGAGCGGCCATGTCCAGGTGAGGTTCGTCAAGGCTGGCCTGCTGGTCGGAGGCGGCACCGGCAGTGGCGTGCTGAACTACCGCGGTCGGAATTATCCCTTCAAGGTCTCCGGCTTGAGCGTCGGCATCACGGCCGGTGCGACCGTCGGCAGATTTGATGGCCGGGCATCAGGCATCCGCGATGTCGGCGACTTCGTCGGCACCTATAGCTCCGTCGGCGGCGGCTTCGCACTCGTCGGCGGCGTCAACGGCGCCCATCTGCGCAACGAAAAGGGCGTGACGATCGTGCTGCAAGGCCCGAAGGCCGGACTTGAGCTCGCCTCCAACATCAGCGCGATCACGATCGCCTGGAAGTGAGCGCCTCGAGCCTGGGGTTACCGGGCCGCGATGGCCGTCATCTCGAGTTTGACGCCTGGACCGAGATCGGCCACGCCGATCGCAGCGCGCGCCGGCAGGTGAGCTTCCGCAAAGTGCGCCTTCCAGGCCGCATTGAACTCCGCCTTCTCCTTCAGGTTGGTCATGAAGATGGTCACCTGCAAGACGTTGGCGAGATCGGAGCCGAGCGTCGTCAACAGGCGCGCCAGCTGCCCGAGGACGTCGTTGGCCTGGCCCGACATATCGAGACTGGTGTCCTCGGGGACGATCCCGCCGATGTAGAGCACGCCATTATGCTCGACCACTTCGTGGAGGAGTCCTTCGTAGGGCAAGACGCGCTGGATCATGATGAACCGATGCTGCTGTGGGGATGGGCGGCATATCGCACATTTCCATGTCGATGTCGTTTGAAGAGATTTCGCGACCGGGGCGTCTCGAAGGTCGTCCAACAAGATATTGAAAATAAAGAATAAATTGGCTTAAGAATCGCCGCTTGTCGTGCGGTCGGACGGTCACCCAGCTGCACTTGCGCGCGGGAGCCCGGCGTTTCCGACGGCCCTGATCCCGACGACATCATGATGCGGATCGGTATACTGCCACCGGAATCGACGCGGCAGCGGCTGGGTCCGTGCCGTACCGGAACAAGGATCAGACGATGGACGATACGATTGGCTTTCCCGACCCCGGCCTCGACCTGTCTGACGGCTTCAAGCCCCACACCTCGCATTGGGGCGTGTTTTCCGCGCGTCAGAGCGAAGCCGGGCTCGAGGTCAGGGCCTATGCGGGCGACCCCGATCCGAACGGCATCATCGGCAATTTCCCCGGCGCGCTGCGGCATCAGGCGCGCATCGCCCAGCCGGCGATCCGCCGCGGCTGGCTCGAGCGCGGACCTGGCCCGGACGATCGCCGCGGCCGCGATGAGTTCGTCTCCGTCAGTTGGGAGAAGGCGCTCGATCTGCTCGGCGACGAACTCGGCCGCATCCGCGATACGCGCGGCCCCGGCGCCGTGTTCGGCGGCTCCTACGGCTGGTCGAGCGCGGGCCGCTTCCATCACGCCCAGAGCCAGGTGCATCGCTTCCTCAACATCGCAATGGGCGGCTATGTGCGCTCGGTGAACACTTACTCTTCGGGCGCATCCTCGGTGCTGCTGCCGCAGATCCTTGCCGGCTACGAGGACATCACCAAGCGCAACGTCACCTGGGAGCAGATTGCCGAGAACACCGACATCGTGCTGGCGTTCGGCGGCATGGCGCTGAAGAACTCCATGGTGGCCGGCGGCTCGATCAGCAAGCATGTCGAGCGCGGCGCCATGGAAGCCGCGCGCCGGCGCGGCTGCGCGTTCATCCTGGTCAGCCCGCTGCGCGACGATCTTCCCGTCGAGGCCGGCGCCGAATGGATGACGTGCCTGCCCGGCACCGACACCGCCCTGATGCTCGGCATCGTCCACACACTTGTGAGCGAAGGTCTGCACGACCAGGCCTTCCTCGATCGCTACACCGAAGGCTGGCCCGTGTTCCTGCGCTATCTCAATGGCGAGAGCGACGGGCAGGCCAAGCATGCCGAATGGGCCGCCGCGATTTGCGGCGTCGATGCGGACGCGATACGCGAGCTCGCGCGCCGCGCCGCCGGAAAGCGTGCACTGATCACCGTTTCGCATTCGCTCCAGCGCGCCGAGCATGGCGAGCAGCCGGTGTGGATGGGCATGGTGCTCGCTGCAGCGCTCGGCCAGATCGGCCTGCCCGGTGGCGGTTATGCTTATTCGCTCGGCGCGATCGGCTATTATGGCCGCCGCGTCAACGACGTGCCGGGACCGACGCTGGGGCAGGGCCGCAACGGCGTGCGCGATTTCATTCCGGTCGCGCGCATCGCCGACATGCTGCTCAGTCCCGGCACGACCTATCGCTACAATGGCGAGACGCGTACCTATCCGGACATCCGCCTCGTCTACTGGGCCGGCGGCAATCCCTTCCATCACCATCAGGACATCAACCGCTTGCGCAAGGCTTTTGCGCAGCTCGATACGTTCGTCGTGCACGAGCTCGCCTGGACCGCGACGGCGCGGCACGCGGACATCGTGCTGCCCTCGACCATGACGCTGGAGCGCGAGGACATCGGCTATTCGACCAACGATCCCCTGATGGTCGCGATGCACCAGATCGCCGAGCCCTTCGGCCTTGCGCGTGACGATTACGACATCTTTGCCGATCTCGCCGAGCGCCTGGGTGCGCGCGAACCTTTCACCGAAGGGCGCACGTCGCGGCAGTGGCTCGAACATCTGTACGAGCCGACTCGCGCCTCGCTTCAAGCTCGTGGCCTCGAGGCGCCTGATTTCGACGAATTCTGGCGGCGCGGCAGCCTGGTCGTGCCGCAACAGCCCGACGACGGCGGCCGGCTGCGCAGCTTTCGCGAGGATCCGGCCAAACATCCTCTGCCGACGCCGAGCGGGCGCATCGAGATCTATTCAGCCAAGATCGCCGCGCACGGCGATGCCGATTGTCCCGGCCATCCGATCTGGCTCGACAAGACCGACATGCCGAAACCCGGCGCGCCGTGCTTCCTCGTCGCCAACCAGCCGGTGACGCGCCTGCACAGCCAGCTCGACTTCGGCGGCCATTCGCTGGGCGCGAAGCATCGCGGCCGCGAGGTGGCGCGCATGAATCCACGCGATGCCGATGCACGCGGAATCAAGGACGGCGACATCATCCGGCTGTTCAACGAGCGCGGCGCCTGTCTCGCCGCCGTCCACGTCACCGACGGCATCGCGGCCGGCGTCGTGCAGCTTCCGACCGGCGCGTGGTACGACCCGATGGAGCCCGAGGACGAAGCGCCGCTCTGCGTTCACGGCAATCCCAACGTGCTCACCCGCGACATCGGCACCTCGTCCTTCGCGCAGGGCTGCACCGGCCAGCTCACGACGGTCGAGGTGGAGAAGTTCACCGGCAATCTGCCGCCGATCCGCGCGTTCGATCCGGTATAGGCGCGTCGCCGGGATTGCTGCGGCCGTAGTGCGAAGGCGCCGGACTACGCTGCGCTCTATCCGGTCTACGCGAAATGCGCTCGCAACGACGACGTGGAGGGAGTGTGAGTCATACTGCGCTCTCGTGCCCGTGCCGTAGCGCGTCCAGGACACGAGAGGCAGAAAGAAAAGGGGCCGTCCTGTGTGGGCGGAGGGACGGCCCCGAGTGGCTCGCAGGCCCGGGAGGAAAAGGGCTCGAGCCGGCGTGAGTGGCAGGGCACTCACGCCAAAGAAATCGCAAACCGGTCGAACTGCAGATGGCGTGATGCCAAGTGCCTTGATCTCAAGTCGCTTGATTCCAAATCCCTTGATTTCAGATACCTCGATTCCAATTCGCCTGCCGCCGCACGAACTACGCGGCTGCGCCGACCATCCAGTCCATGTCCGCGGCAGGGCGCCGCCGCGGAAGCGCCTCCGTAGCAGGCAGCACAGCCCTGCTGGCCAGACGCCAGCGTGCCGGTGACTCGCCGCTGATGCGCTTGAACACGGTCGAAAAATGCGCCTGGGTGCTGAAGCCGACGGCAAGCGCGATCTCCGCCAGCGGCCGCTCGGTCGTCGTGAGCAAGGTCTTCGCATGCTCGACGCGATGATTGAGCAGATATTCGCGCGGACGGTAGCCGGTCGCGGCGCGGAACTGTGCCGCGAAATGCATCCTCGAGAGGCCCGCGACATTGGCGAGCTCAGACAGACTGATGCAGCGATCAAAGTGATCGGCGATATATTGCTCGACGCGCCGTAGCCGCCATTTCGGCAAGGCATTGACTTTTGAGCGTGGCAGCTCGAGCCGGGTCAGATGCATCGCAAGGGTCTCGCCGATGCAGCGCGCGAATTGCTGGTCCGCGGTATCGCCATGCTCGGTCAGTGCCTTGGCGAGCTCGGCTGCGAGCGGGTCGCGCAGCAGGACGAGGTCGTTGAGGCCCTCGGTCGCCGGCCGCGCCGCCGAAAAATGATCGGTGGAGATGTGGAAGTGCAGGAAAGCGCAGGGCGAATGGAATTGCACGCCGAGAAGCTTCGATGGCGCACTGACGTACAGCGTGCCCGCGGGCATGGTGCCGTCGAAGATGATCTGACGGTCCCGCGTCAGCTTTACCCGAGCGGTCTTCAGCGCGATGGCGACGAAATAGCGGTCCGCCGGCGTCGTCGCTTCGTGCGACGAGATGGCCCGCGAGTCTTCCCATCGCGAAATCGTGATGTCCGCGTCCAGGCCGCGATCGATCTTGCGCCATCCGCTTTCCTGCGCGATTGCACGCATCCCGTGCGAAGCCTCGCGATCACACCGGCTGGCGGGAAATTCGATCCAGGCATGCGCTGCTTGCAAGTCATTGAACATCGCTCGTCCTCTCCTGGCCTCGTCGCCGCTTGCAGCGATCAGCCAACTCTCAGTGCTTTCCACGATCAGAGGATAGGCGTGAGCCAGGCAAGAAGCCCGTTAGTGATGATTAGGAGGTGTTAGATTTTGTGCGAGCACATGAAGTGTGACAGCCCGCCGCAGGACGTTTGATTTTGTCCAGCTTTTCAATTATTTGCGCAGATCGGTGCGGTG
This sequence comes from Bradyrhizobium sp. MOS001, assembly GCF_004634465.1. Lineage (NCBI taxonomy): Bacteria > Pseudomonadati > Pseudomonadota > Alphaproteobacteria > Hyphomicrobiales > Nitrobacteraceae > Bradyrhizobium > Bradyrhizobium sp. MOS001. Next base: position 28,064 of record NZ_SPVJ01000048.1, on the reverse strand, counting down.
TGAGGACATTGCAGAACATCGCGCTGCGATCGATGTGCCGGTATGAGGCCGGCTCGGCGCCTTGCTGGACCGCGCATCGACGGCGGGTATAGTCGCCGCGCATTTGAATGAAATGGCCGTCAAGATGAGTCAGAAGTGACCGAACCCCCGGCAGCACATGGCTCGCCCGGCAATGGCGCCGGGGCGAGCCTTGATTTCGACGCAGTCTCGTTCGGACCGTTTTCGCTGCGGTCGCGGTTGCTCGAGAGGGACGGAGCGCCGGTCAAGCTCGGCAGCCGCGCGATGGACATTCTGCGTCTGCTCCTCAGCCGTGCCGGCGAAGTGGTGCCGAAGAACGAGATTCTGAGCTACGCGTGGTCCGGCCTCGCGGTCGAGGAAATCAGCCTGCGCGTCCATGTCGCGGAGCTGCGCAAGGTGCTTGGCGACGGCAAGGACGGGGCCCGCTACATCACCAACGTCCCGAGCCGCGGCTATTGCTTCGTCGCGCCCGTGCAACGTGGCGAGCGCAACGCCGCTCCGGCACTCGCGCCGCGTGCACCTGAAAGAACGGCGCCGCCTGCAGCCTTGCCACACCGGCTGGACCGGATGATCGGTCGGGACGACGTGCTGTCCGAGTTGTCGGCGCGTCTGCTGAGCGACCGCTTCGTCACGCTGCGAGGACCGGGCGGCATCGGCAAGACCACGGTTGCGACCGCGCTCGCGCATGACATGTGGCAGGCGTTCGAGGGGCACGTTCATTTCCTCGAATTCGGCCCACTGAAGGACGCCACGCTGGTCGCGAGCACGGTTGCCGCCGCTCTGGGTCTCGTCGTTCATCACGATGATCCCTCAGGCAGCATCGTCAATTTTCTGCGCGGACGGCGGCAGCTTCTCATCCTCGACAGTTGCGAGCACGTCATCGACGAGGTCGCGTGTCTGGCCGAAAACATCTATCGCGAGGCGCCGGGCATCGCCATTCTCGCCACCAGCCGCGAGTCGCTGCTGGTGGAAGGCGAGCAGATCTTCGAGCTCGTTCCGCTGGCCGGCCCGCCGCAAGGGGCGCGCCTCAGCGCCGGCGAAGTGCTGGATTATCCGGCCGCGCAGCTGTTCATCGATCGTGCCGCGGCCGCAGGCCATCGCGGCGATATCACGGACGAGGATGCCGAGGTCCTGGCCGAGATCTGCGGCAAGCTCGACGGCATCGCGCTCGCGATCGAACTCGCCGCCGTGCGCGTCGGCGTCTACGGATTGCGGGAGATGGCCGCGCTGCTCGAGTCCAGGCTCAAGCTCGAATGGCGCGGACGGCGAACGGCGCCGCCACGGCAGCAGACGCTCGGCGCGACGCTCGACTGGAGCTTTGGCCTGATCGGCGAGAGCGAACGCACAGTGCTTCAGCGACTCGCCATCTTCGCCGGCCCCTTCACGCTCAAGGGGGCGATCGCAGTCGCCGCGGATGAGGGTGCCGCGGCCGATCGCGTCGTCGATGCGCTGGAGCAGCTCGTGGCCAAGTCGCTGGTGTCGGCGCAGCCCGATGGCGCATCGCGGCGCTATCGCCTGCTGGATGCCACGCGCGCCTATGCCATGCAGAAGCTGGTCGACGCGGGCGAAGCGGCGGCGATCGCGCGCCGTCACACGGCCTATGTTCAGCGCACGCTCGAAGCCGGCATGGCGGAGCAGGGCGGCGACCCGGCTTCGCGCCTGCAGGCGCGCGCGAGCCTGCTCGCAGATGCCCGTGCGGCGTTGGAATGGAGTTTTGCCAACCACGACGGTGCCGCCTTGCGCGTGCCGCTCGCCGGCAGCGCCGCAAGGCTGTTCGTCGAGCTCAACCTGCTGAACGAGGCGCGCATCTGGTCGGGCCGCGCGCTCGCGATGCTCGACGATGCCAACCAGGGCGGCAAATGGGAGCTCGAGCTGCAGTCGACGCTTGGCCACGCCTTCATGTTCACGGAGCGCAACAGCGAGCAGGCCGAGGCCGCACTCGTGCGCGGGCTGGAGATCGCGGAAGCGCTCGACGATCACGCCAATGCGTTCAGGCTGCTGTCGCGGCTGAACATGTTCTATCGCCGCACGGGCGACTACAGGCACCTCGTGCCGACCGCACTCCAGGCCGAGCGCATCGCCCGCCAGATCGGCGATACCGCGGGGATCGCAGGCAGCAAGGCGCTTCTCGGCGTGTCGTATCATCTCGCCGGCGACCAGGCCGAGGCGCAGGCCCATCTCGACGAAGGCGTGCGCGACGACGCCGCGCTGCGCGGGACGGAGCCCGGGCATTTCGCCTATTCGCGCACGCCGCAGATTCCGCTCGCGCGGGTGCTGTGGCTGCGCGGCTTTCCCGACCGCGCACTCGATTGCGTCCGCCCGCTCGTCGGCGCCGCCGCGCCGCGCGATGTGCTGATGCATTGCATCGCGCTGTGCTGGTCATCCTCGGTGTTCGGCTGGGTCGGTGACTGGGCCGCCGTCGAGACGATGACGGGACGCCTCGCGACCCATGCGAATTTGCACGGGCTCGCGCCGTACGAAGCCGTCGCGACCGGCTTTCGCGCGCAGACCATGATCGCCCGCGGCGAGCTGGCCGGCGGTGTCGATCTGCTGCGGAGCGCGCTGCTGCGCCTGCATGCGGATCGCTACGAGCTCTACGCATCCGCGTTCGCCGCGGATCTGTCGCAAGGACTGGCGGCGCTGGGACGGTTGACGGAAGGGCTGCAGGTCCTGCAGGAGACGATCGCTCGCGTCGAGCAGGGCGGCGGAGGTTTTGACATGCCCGAGCTCCTGCGCCGGCGCGGCGACCTCGAGGCGCGGACCGGTGATCTCGGTGCCGCCGAAGCGGGCTTCGCCGCATCGCTCGCGCTGGCGGAGCAGCAGGGCGCGCTGTCCTGGCGATTGCGGACGGAGATGTCGCTTGCGGCGCTTCGGCTTCGGCAGGGCGTCAAGAATCCGCTCGACGATCTCGCCGCGACCTATGCGCGGTTCTCGGAAGGATTCGAGACGGCGGATTTGAAGGCAGCGCGGCTCGTGCTGGACGAGGCATCTGCCTGACAAGGCTCAGTCGAACCGGAAATTCGCGAGATCGATCGACACCATCAGCTCATCACGCAGCGGCATCAGATCGTCGCCGCGCAGATAGATGCGCCGGCGGGTCGGGAGCTTGAATCCGTCGACGGTGACGGGATCGGACACGTACTGAGCTGCCGGAAAATTGCCGGCGATCTCGACCCGGTAATCATGCCGGCGGATGAGCATGTCGGGGCCAAAATAGAAATCCTGCTCGGCGCTGTGGCTTGCGATCACGGCCGGGAAGGTCGCCCGCAATCCGCGCCAGACCTCCGCGCCCTCGCGCCGCGGCGCGATCTCCCGGACCTCGAACCCGTCCGCCGCCAGCAGGAACGGCGCAGTCATGTAAGTCCAGAGCGCATAGCCGTTGAAATAGGCGCGATGCAGCGGATCCCAATGCGTGCGCATATCGTGCCGCGCGAAGGCGGCGCGCGGATTGTTGCGCTCCGCGACGATGCGGCCGTCCGCAGCCACGATGGCGATCCGCTCCGGGCTGAAGTCGGTGCGCTGGCCGGGCTTGCCGAACGGCTCCATGGAAGCCCGCTCACGACGCAGCTCGATCCGCATCGTGCGCGGCGCCTGGTCCTGATCGACGCCCTTCAATATCCAGAGGTCGCCGCCCGTCACGATCGTGGCGGTGAGTCGCTCGTGGGCATTCCATCGATCGAGCCCGCCATGGGCCTCGATCGCATTCGCCAGCAGCGGAATCATCCGGCCGTTTCCTCTCGCATCGGTGGTGTCGCCCCAATAGAGATACCTCCGTGCGCAGACGATCGCCCGTTAAGCGTTGTTAAGTGCCGTTGGCAGGTCCGGCGCCTAGGCTTCGGCCATGACGTCCAGCACCGCGTCGGCAAAGGCCTTCGGCGCTTCTTGCGGCAGATTATGGCCGATACCGCCCTTGATGGTCCGGTGCGAATAGCGCCCGGAGAATTTCTTCGCGTATGCGGACGGCTCCGGATGCGGCGCGCCGTTGGCGTCACCCTCCAAGGTGATCGTAGGCACTGCGATCACGGGCGCCTGCGCCAATTTCGCCTCGTCGTCGGCGTATTTCGCTTCGCCTTCGGCGAGGCCCAGTCGCCAGCGATAATTGTGGATTACGATCGCCACATGGTCCGGATTGTCGAACGCCTTCGCGCTACGGTCGAAAGTGGAATCGTCGAAATGCCATTGGGGCGAAGCGAGCTGCCAGATCAGCTTCGAGAAGTCGTGGCGGTACTTGTCGTAGCCCTCGCGGCCGCGCTCGGTCGCGAAATAGAACTGGTACCACCATTGCAGCTCGGCCTTCGGCGGCAGCGGCATCTTGCCGGCCTGCTGGCTCCCGATCAGGTAGCCGCTCACCGAGACCATCGCCTTGACCCGCTCTGGCCAGAGCGCAGCGATGATGTTGGCGGTGCGCGCACCCCAGTCGAAGCCGGCAATCGTCGCCTTGTCGATTCCGAGCGCGTCCATCAGGGCGACGATGTCGGCCGCGATCGCCGCCGGCTGCCCGTTCCGCATCGTCGAGTCGGAGAGGAAACGCGTGCTGCCGTAGCCGCGCAGGTAAGGCACGATCACGCGGCGGCCGGCCGCGGCGAGCAGCGGTGCGACATCGACGAAGGCGTAGATGTCATAGGGCCAGCCATGCAGCAGGATCACGGGCGGGCCATCCGCGAGACCCGCCTCGGCATAGCCGACATTGAGGAGGCCGGCGTCGATCTGTTTCAGGGACGCGAACGCGGTGTTGGCGCCGGGCTTGACGATGGTGGCGGACTTCGCCGGCTTCGCCGTAGCCGTCGTGCTCAGCGCAAGCTGGGTCGCGGCGAGCGCCATCGCAGCCCTGCCGACGAAACGACGTCGTTCGTGGTTGATGTTGTCGGGCATGTGTGCCTCCTGTGGTCGGTGCATTGTGCAAGTCGCCGTCAGCCCTTGTGCCCGTCCAGACGCGCAAGGAAGTCGCGGATCAGCGTGGCGATCTCGTCGGTCGCCTCGTCGAGCGCGAAATGGCCGGCTTCGAGGATGTGGACCGCCGCATCCGGCACATCGTCGCGATAGGCCGACGCGCCGGCGACGGTGAAGGAGGGATCGTATTTGCCCCAGACCACCAGCGTCGGCGGCCGCGTCTTGCGCAGCCACGCCTGCCATTTCGGATAGGAGGCGACGTTGGTCCGGTAATCCAGGAACAGCGTAGTCTGGATCTCGGCCGCGCCGGGACGCGTCAGGAACGCGTATTCGTCGGTCCAGCTATCGGGGTCGTAGCGCTCGGGGTGCGGGCTGGAGCCGAGGTGCCGCTGGCGCGTCGCGGCCAAGGATGTGAAGTTGGCCTTGAGCGCCTCGAGCTCATGCGCCGGATCAGCCCAGTATTTGCGACGCGCTTCCCAGAGCGGGCTCAGTCCTTGTTCATGCGAAACGGCATTCTGGATCATGATGGCGCGAACGCGCTCGGGATGCGCCAGCGCCATGCGGAAGCCGACCGGACCGCCATAGTCCTGCATGAACAGCACGTAGTTGGTCAGGCCGAGCTTGTTCGTCAGCTCGCCCATCACGCCGGCGATGTTGTCAAAAGTGTAGGTGAAGTCGGACGGTGGCGGCGCGCTGCTGTTGCCGAAGCCGGGATAATCAGGCGCGATCAGGTGATATTTGTCGGCGAGCAGCGGCAGCAGAGGCTCCCACATCCGCGACGAGGATGGGAAACCATGGAGCAGCAGCACGGTCGGCGCGTCGGCGGACCCGGCCTCGCGGTAGAAGATATTGAGACCCCCGATATCGATCGTGTGATAGCTGATCGAGCGTCGGCTCGACCGCAGATCCTGTGCCGAGGCCTGCACGGTGGTGCAGGCGAGGGCGGCTGCGAGGGCGAGGGTGGCTGGAATATTCATGTCATCGCTCCGATGTGGGCGTGTCGCGTCGAGACGTGCCGGCGCGTCATGCGCCGGCAACCGCTCTGACGGGATTGAGCGGCACGCTCCCACCTTGATCGCTGTTGTGCGCAGCAGCTTCCGATCGCCGGATCACATTCGTAAGCTCCGGCGTAAAGCTTTCGTCATCGTCCTCGATGTGTCCGGTCAGTGCCGGGGCGGTGCTCATTGATGAGCACCGCTCCGATGCGAGCCTGACTTACGCGGCCGACTTCGCCTTCTTGGCCAGGGCGGCGAGCAGCGTCTGCGCGGCCGGGCCGGAGGAGTGCGGATTCTGTCCCGTGATGAGCTGGCCCGCGCTGACGACGTGTACGCCCCAGTTCGCCGTTTTCGAGAAGACCGCGCCGAGCTTCAACATCTCGTCCTCCACGAGGAACGGCACGACATTGGTCAGGCCCACGTCCTCTTCCTCGCCGTTGGTGAAGCCGGTCACTTCCTTGCCCTCGACCAAAGGCTTGCCATCGGGGGTCTTGACGTGGCGCAGCGCACCGGTCGAGTGACACACCACCGCGATGGTCTTGCCGGCGGCGAGGAAGGATTCGATCAGCTTGACCGAGTCCTTGTCTTCGGCGAGGTCCCACATCGGGCCGTGACCGCCGGGATAGAACAGCGTGTCGAAGTCTTCCTGCTTGACGCTGTCGAGGCGCACCGTCTTGTCGAGCTGGGCTTCAGCGGCAGCGTCCGCCTCGAAGCGCAGCGTCAGGTCAGTGCGGAACTCGGGCTCGTTGCTCTTGGGATCGAGTGGCGGCCGACCGCCCTTGGGCGAAGCCAGCGTGATCTCCGCGCCGGAATCCTTGAAAACGTAGTAGGGGGCGGCGAGCTCCTCGAGCCAGAACCCGGTCTTGCGTCCGGTGTTGCCGAGCTGGTCGTGGGAGGTGATAACCATAAGAATCTTCATGACGATCTCCTTGAGTGCGTTCGCTGCAATGACGCATTCCCTCGTGGTGGAGGTGCGCCGGCCTCGGTCTCGTTCGAGCACAACACTTGTTCGTTGCTCGTGAGCCCAATGTTGCGCCCAAGGCCGCGTGTTAGCTCGTTATGTATTGTTAGGCGTTGAGAGCAGTGAACGGTTCCCGCTCTCGCGCGTCGCCACCGCTATTCGAACACGGCGTCGAAGATCTCGACGTCCATCAGCACGGGCCTGGCGATCACGCTTCCATCAGGCCGCAGCGTCTGCACACGCCGCAATGTCGGCACGACGATGCCGCCGAAGCTGTCATGGGCCCAGGAATAATGTGCGACCTTGTTTCCGAACAGATCGTGATCCGTCCGCCGTTGCAGGGCGTTCTCGTCGAAGTAGAAGATCTGCTCGGGCGCGAGCGTGATCAGGTTCGGCGGGAACTGCGCGCGCAGCCGCCGCCACGTGTCAGCGTTTTCGCGCCACGGCGGAAGCTCCTCCGTGACGACGTCGGGATGGGCGAGCAGAAATGGGTTGGTCAGATAATTCCAGATCGCTACGCCGCAGAAGAAGACGAGGTGCAGTTCGTCCGCGAGCCCAGGAGAGCCGGTCTCGGGAAATGCAGGGCTCGGGTTATCCCACGTGCGCAGGACCTCACCCTCGAGGCTCTCGATCGTGATTGCGTCGGGCTGAAAGCAGCCGGAGTGTTCACCCCCGGTGATGCCGGTGAAGCGGACCGACTGGGCGCGGGTCGAGCCCTCCGCCGTCACGTCCTTGAATTCGCTGGCATGTCCGGCGCTGGAGAACAACGAGCCGCCGACGGAAAGGTGGAGCGTGAATCGGGTCAAGCTATTCCAGCGGGCCATACCGCCGCTGGCATCAATTACATCGTCAAGAAGCGCCATATCCCGCCATATCCACCGTGAAGTGCCACCACCATGGCGGGGCGGATGCGGCTTGGCGTGTTAGAAGTTGTTAGGACTTGCGAGCAGGTGCTTGGACGGTATCCCGTTGAAGATACTGTCAATTCAGCGCGCTCAGGAGCTCCCTGGCGGCCACGAGATCGCGGGTCTGGAGGCCTTCCTGGTATCGCGCGACGAGCGGGGCGAGCAGAGCGCGTGCTTCGCCCGCCTGTCCGGCCTGGCGCCAGACCCGGCCGAGGCTGATCGCCCCCCGCAGCTCCCAGCCGAGCGCGCACTGCCGGCGCGACAGATCGAGCGATTTCCGGAGGCAACTCTCGGCCTCGGCGGTGTTTCCCGACCGGACGAGGATGTCGCCCTTGACCCGGAGCATCTCCGGCATGTCGAAGGATTCGCCATGATCTGGAATCTGCGCAATGGCCTCATTGATCGTGCGCAAGGCCTCGTCCGGCTGGTTCTCCGCGACGAGGCCCTCCGCCAGCGCCGTCGCAAACACCGTCGTCATGATCCGGTGCCGCGTCGCGTACAGCGTGGCCTGGCTGCGGCGAAGATGCTCGATCCCGCCGGCGATGTCGCCGCGGCGAAGCATGAGCTCGCCCTTCTGGCCGATGCCGACGGCGTGATAGGGACCAAGGAAGTGCCGCGCCGAATGGTCGATCAGCCGCTCGATCAGGATTTCGGCATTGGCCCAGTCGCCGACCCAGAGGAACACGTAGATCGTCCAGATCAGGGAGATGCCGAGGGTGAGGGGTTGTTCGAGCAGTTCCGCCTCGCGAACGGTGTATCTCGCCGCCTCGATCGCGCGATCGGGCCGGCCGGTGAGCCAGAGCCCGCGCGCCAGCGCGACCAGCGCGACGATGCGGTCGTCATAACCGAGGTGCCCGATGTTCAGCCGCTGCGAGCCGGGATTGTGCACCATCGCGCTCTCGCAGAACTGCACGGCCTTGTCCTGATTGCCGATCAGATGGTGCGCGACGCCCAGCATCCATTCCACGTTCAGCGCGGCGGCCGGATCATTCAGCTTGCGCGCAACGCTCTCGCCCTGCTCGCCGGTGCCGAGCGCGCCGTGAAAATCCCCGACCCTGGTCAGGTAGATGTGCAATCCGCGCAGCAGCCAGAGCTGCCAGTGCAGATCCTCGAGATCCCGCGCAAGCTGAAGACTTCGTGTGAACGCCGACCGGACCGCTTCGGTATTGCCCTGCGTGAACATCACGGAGACGCCGAGCGCGGCCTGCAACGTCATCTCCTGGCGGCGGTCGATCGAATTCGTATCGAGAGAGACAAGCGCCTGCTTCGTCCAGCGATAGCACTCCGTCAGCAATGTCAGTTCGAGGAAAAACTGGGCCGCCGAAGCCGCCAGATCCACGCCGATCGTCCGGTCGGCGTTATCCGAAAAGCTCCAGGCCAGCGCGGCCCTGACATTGGGCAAATGGTCGGCATAGGGAAGGAAGCCGCCCGCGGTCTGCATGCCCGTGGATTTGAGCGCGATGTCGCGCAGGAAGTCGCGGAAATATTCGGCGTGAGCGCGCGCGACACGGGGCGCTTCGCCGTTCTCGACGAGCTTCGCGCCGGCGAAGGCGCGGGTGGTGTCGAGCAGACGATAGCGCAGCCGCCGCTCCGCAGGTGAGGTTGCGATCAGCGATTTGGAGAGCAGGTTCGAGATCGCCTCGACCGCCTCGGGCTCGCTGATGCCCTGGCTGGACGCAACGGCGAGCGCGGCCTCCATCGTGAATGGCCCGACGAACACCGACAAACCGCGCAGCGTCGCGCTTTCGGCCGCCGGCAACAGATCATAGCTCCAGGCGAGCGCCGCGCTCAGGGTCTGGTGCCGCGGGATCGCGGTACGGCGTCCCCGCCACAGCAGCGCGAAGCGGCTGTCGAGCAGCGAGGCGGTTCCGGCAATGCCATAGGCGTTCACGCGTCCGGCGGCGAGCTCGATCGCGAGCGCGATGCCGTCCAGTCGCCGGCAGATCTCGGCGACAAGCGGTGCATCCTCCTCGCTCAGTTCGAATTCGCCCAGGCTCTCGGCAATGCGTTCCACGAAGAGCTGGCTTGCGGGATAGGCAAGGATCTCGGCGATGCCGAGCCCGTCGCGCTGGGGCGGGCAGTCCAGCGGAAACAACCGGTGGACGCGTTCGCCTTCGGTGCGAAAGGATTCGCGGCTGGTGGCGAGAATGTGCAGCTCGGGCGCCTCCTGGACGATGTGCTCGGCCAAGGGCGCGAGCTCGTCGATGATGTGCTCACAGCTGTCGAAGATCAGCAGCATCCGACGGTTGCGCAGCACCGTCAGCAGGCCCGGCATCGGGTCCTCGGAATTGACGGTCAGGCCGAGCGTGGCGGCGATGGTGCTTGGAACGAGCCTGGCATCCGTCAGCGCGCCGAAATCAACGAAGTTGACCTGTCCGTCGAAGGCCTGGAGTTCGCGATGCGCGACGGCGAGCGCGACGGAAGTCTTGCCAATCCCGCCGGGGCCGACAATTGTCACGAAGCGATGCTGCGCAAGCTCGGTGGAAATCCGCTCGACCGCGTCGTCTCGTCCGATCATCCTGGCAAGCGGCGGCGGGAGTATGTGAGGCGACGGGACGGCCGGGCTTGTCCGCGTCTCCGGCGATTCGGACCGGACCAGCGGGCCCGCGAAGCAATAGCCACGGCCGGGCACATTGACGACATAGCGGGAGCCTTCACCGGCATCCCCCAAGGCCTTGCGTAGCGTCGTGATGTGGAAGCGCAGGCTGCCTTCATCGACCGTCACGTCGGCCCAGACGCGCTTGATCAACTCACGCTTGTCGATGACCTCGCCGGCGCGCTCGACGAGAAAAATGAGGATGTCGAGTGCGCGGCCGCCGAGGTGAAGCGGAGCGCCGTCCTTCTCGAGCAGGCGCGACCTTGCGTACAGCCGGAATGGCCCGAAGGAAATCGCCGCATCCTGGTCGTTAGTGTCCACCACGCGCCAATGAATCCAGTGAAGGGGCTGTTGTCCGCATCCTGATCTAGCAGAACGAGGTTATGAGTAAACTGGTCGAAAGTGGCGAAATCGCGCGGCAAGTCATTCGGCCGCACCGGGATGATGCGTGACAAATTTCGCTTAAACGCGAGCGGCTTGGGAAGCGATCGGGACGACCCGTCAGCGTGCTTGACCGTCGAGAGGACGGTCTGGCCGCCAACTTGTGCCGCCGATCATAACAAAATCTTGCAACGTCTAACGAGCAAAACGCGCGCGGTGCATCCAGTATACGCTTCGAATTAGGTCCTAGATCCAACGGGGAGGCTATCATGTCCGCTATCGGCTTGGAGACGAGCGACCATTTCGTTCGTTCTCAGCACATTGCCAGCCTTGATGATCAGTCGCGTGACTGGGAACTGGTGCTGCGGGAATCCCACCATCGGATGAAGAACACGCTGACGCTGCTGGGTGCGTCAGTCCGCCGCGACTTCTCGCGGCCGGGTACCAGGGATATGTCGGGCGCGGTGGACCGGTTCGAGCAGCGCATCGTCGCGTTCGGCAGGCTCTATCAGCTTTTGTCCGACAGCGACAGTCTGACCGCCGTCTCCGTCGAGGCCTTCTTCGAAAACCTGTGCGAGGCGCTCTCCGAGGCAGTGCTGGAACCGGCCGGCATCCGCTGCGAGGCAGCGATCGAGAGCGGGACGCTGCCGGCATCGCAGTGTCATCGGCTGGCGTTGATGCTGACGGAGCTGGTCACGAATGCCGCCAAACATGCCTTCCCGAACAGGAACGATGCGCTGATCCGGATCGAAATGGCCAACCGCGACGGCGCCTGGCTCTGCACGGTGGCTGACAACGGCATCGGCGCGACCGGTCCGCTTCAGGGCACCGGCAGCCGCATCCTTGAAGGGCTCGCACGCAGTATCGACGCGCGGTTGCAGGGCGAGGCGAACCAGGGCGGCACACGCGTGACGATCGTGATGCCCACTGCCGCTTGAAGCTCGCTTCAATTTCAACTCAGGGAGTTCGACATGGCCGGCACCGAAATCGACCGCGACGCCGCGGCGAGGTCTCCGAACACGTCTTCGACATCGCGTGGCGTTGATCTGAAGCTCGAGATCGTCGTCATCCCCGTGTCGGATGTCGACCGCGCCAAGGCGTTCTACACGCGCCTCGGCTGGCGATTGGACGCCGATTTTGCCTCAGGTGACGAATGGCGCGTGATCCAGTTCACGCCGCCGGGTTCGGCCTGTTCGGTGATCTTCGGCAAGAACGTCACACCGGCAGCGCCCGGTTCGGCGCGCGGGCTGTACCTGATCGTCTCCGATCTGGCGGCGGCGCGACAGGATCTGCTCGACCGTGGCATCGCGGTGAGCGCACCATTCCATGGTGCGGGCGACGTTCACGCCGGTCCGGACGAGCCGTATCTGTTCGGCAGCGTCCGGGTCAGCGGTGCTGACCCGAAGCGCGGCAGCTACAGCTCGTTTGCCTCGTTCAGCGATCCCGACGGTAATGGCTGGCTGTTCCAGGAGGTCACGACGCGACTGCCTGGACGCATCGCTGGTGACGGCACGACGTTTGCCTCAACGGCCGATCTGGCCGCAACCCTGCGACGTGCCGCTGTCGCGCATGGTGAGCACGAGAAGCGCATCGGCGGACACGACGAGAACTGGGCGGATTGGTACGCCGACTACATCGTCCGCGAGCAGGCCGGTCAACCGCTGCCCTCCTGAGTTGTAATGAACACATCGCCTGAATTCACAGACAGGGCGCGCGCCGATTGAACTCGTCGCGCGCCGAGTTGCTTCTGCATCGCGCGTATCGTCATCGTCGCTCGCTTTCCTGCATCCCCCGGACTCGCAACGGCTAACGCGGCCTAACAACCGATAACGAGCTAATTGCCAGGACCTGCGCCAATCTCTCCTCACGACGAACCGACGCGTCGATTTCGAATTCGGTTGGCGTCACCGACCAAAGCCAGGGAGATCCGACATGACAACGCAAGCACGAGCCGACATACTCAATCCCGACCGCCGTCAATTGCTGAGCCAGGCCGCAATGACCGCGGTTGCCGCCAGCGTGGCGAGCCTGCTGCCGCTGCGTCCGGCAAAGGCCGCTCCAAGCGGCGCCATCCGGCCGTTCCGCGTCAGCGTACCCGAGGAAGATCTGCTTGACCTCCGCCGCCGCCTCACAGCGACACGCTGGCCGGATCGCGAGATCGTCGCCGACGAATCGCAGGGCGTGCAGCTCACGACGCTTCAGCAGCTCGTGCGGTACTGGCAGAACGAATACGACTGGCGCAAGATGGAGGCGCGGCTGAACGCCTTGCCGCAATTCGTCACCGAGATCGACGGCGTCGACATCCACTTCATTCACATCCGCTCCCGCCACGAGAACGCGCTGCCGATGGTCGTCACGCATGGGTGGCCGGGCTCGATCATCGAACAGATGAAGATTGTCGGCCCGCTCACCGATCCCACCGCGCATGGCGCGAAGGCTGCGGATGCATTCGACCTGGTGATCCCCTCGCTTCCCGGCCACGGCTTCTCCGGCAAGCCGACGGAGCTCGGCTGGGATCCCCAGCGCATCGCGCGCGCCTGGATCGTGCTGATGAAGCGCCTCGGCTACAACCGCTACGTGGCGCAGGGCGGCGATTGGGGCAATGCCGTCACGGAGCAGATGGCGGTGATCGCACCGCCGGAGCTGCTCGGCATTCACACCAACATGCCCGCCACCGTTCCCGACGACATCGCCAAGGCGCTTCAGCCCGGCGGGACGCGGCCGTCAAACCTCTCGGCCGACGAGCGCATTGCCTACGACCAGCTCGACGATTTCTACAAGCACGGCCTCGGCTACGCCTTCGAGATGTCGAACCGGCCGCAGACGCTCTATGGCCTCGTCGACTCGCCGGCCGGTCTTGCATCCTGGATGCTCGATCACGACGCACGCAGTGCTGCGATGATCGCGCGGGTGTTCGACGGCAAGACCGAAGGCCTGTCGCGGGACGACGTGATCGACAACATCACGCTCTACTGGCTCACCAACACCGCGGTGTCGTCGGCGCGGCTCTACTGGGAGAACAAGCTGGTGTTCTTCGCGCCCAAGCACATCAATATCCCGGTCGCCGTCAGCGTGTTCCCTGACGAGATCTATGCCGCGCCGCGCAACTGGGCCGAGAAGGCCTATCCGAAGCTGATGCACTACAACCGCCTCGACAAGGGCGGCCACTTCGCGGCCTGGGAGCAGCCCGCGCTGTTCTCTGTGGAAATGCGCACCGCGTTCCGCCCGCTGCGCCAGTCGATCTGAACCGAGCAGGGGACGCGCGCTGCCGTGCGTTCCATTTTCGAACATACATGTCAGGAGTGCCAACAATGAACCGCCCCGTACAGATCTTCACCACCGAGGACATTCGCCTGGAGCGCCGCCTGCCGACATACTGGCGTGTCACCTTCGACATGCCGCCGGTGAACATCTTCGGTCCAAAGCACCTTCCGCTGCTCAACGACATCATCACCGCGATTGAGACCGATCCGGACGTGAAGGTGGTCGTATTCGACAGCGCCGTCGAAGGCTTCTTCATAACGCATTACGACTTCCTGGCGCCGCTTGAGGACTCGCTTCGCGTTCCACCCGGGCCGACCGGCCTGCAGGCGCTGCCCGACATGCTGGTGCGCCTCAGCCGCGCGCCGGTCGTCTCCATTGCCTCGATCCGGGGCCGTGCGACCGGGGTCGGCAGCGAGCTCGCGCTGGCGAGCGACATGCGCTTTGCCAGCCGCGAGAAGGCGATCCTGTCGCAATGGGAGGTCGGCGCGGGACTCGTGCCCGGCGGCGGACCGATGGCCCGGTTGCCGCGGCTGATGGGCCGAGGCCGCGCGCTCGAAGTGTTGCTCGGTGCCGATGACATCCACGGCGATCTCGCCGAGCGTTACGGCTACGTGAACCGTTCGCTGCCGGATGCGGAGCTCGACGGCTTCGTCGAGGCGCTCGCCATGCGCATTGCGTCGTTCGACAAGGAGGCTATCGCCGAGACCAAGCGTCTCGTCGATGTTGCGAGCCTGCCGCCGGATGACGAGATCAAGCCGGAGTGGGACGCGTTCCTGGCCGCGCTCGGCCGTCCTGCCAGCCAGACCCGCATGAAGGCGCTGATGGCGCGCGGCTTCCACCGCGCCGGCGACGTCGAGAACCGGCTGGGCTTCCATGTGGGTCAAATCAGCGGCTAACGGAACCGCTGTGGCGTTCGGCCGGTTGGAGGAGTGACAGGCGGTCGTGCCAATGTCGCTTTCCTCCGCTACCGAGCGCCGGTGCCAAAGACCAACTTAAAAACCAACAAGGAGAATTGAGATGATCCGCAAGGCAACAGCAGTCTGGAAGGGCACCGGTCGCGACGGCACCGGCCATCTGTCGAGCGAATCCGGCGTGCTCGCCGGGACACCCTATTCGTTCAAGACCCGCTTCGAGAACGAGAAGGGCACCAATCCCGAGGAGTTGATCGCCGCGGCCCATGCCGGTTGCTTTACCATGGCACTGGCCTTCGGCCTTCAGCTCGCCGGCTTCACGCCGGACGAGCTGTCGACGGAAGCCGCCATCACGCTCGAGCCGGAAGGCAAAGGCTTCAAGATCAGCAAGTCGGCACTGACGCTTCGCGCCAAGGTGCCGAACCTTGACGACGCAGGTTTCGCCAAGATCGCCGGCGAGGCCGAGAAGAACTGTCCGGTGTCGAAGGTGCTCAACGCCGCGATCACGCTCGACGCCAAATTGACCTGATCCAACACAGGGAGCGGTGCCATGCCTCGCCAAGATCTCTCTCGCCAAGATCCGCCTCGTCAAGATCTGCCTCGCCAGCATCAGCCGGATGAAGACAGGTTCCGGGCGATTTTGCCCGAGGACATCGCTTGGCAACCGTTCCCTGCGTTCCCGCCGGGCGCGCGGCTGGCGGTGATGGTCGGCCATCCCAATGAACCCGGACCTTACGTGGTCCGGGTGAAGGTGCCCGGGGGCACGAAGCTGATGCCGCACAAGCATCCGGAAGATCGCATCTACACGGTCATGTCGGGTGTGTTCTACATCGGCCTCGGCGAGCGTTTTGATGGCGACCAGGTGAAAGCCTATCCGCCGGGCAGCGTCATCGTGCTGCCCGGCGAGACCTGGCATTTTCACTGGGCGAAGTCCGGCGAATACGTCACACAGGTCTCCGCCATCGGGCCGCTGGGCCTCGAATATCACGATGACCATGATGACCCGCGCTTGCATCCGGCAGCGGACAAGCGCTGACTATCTCGACGAAACCAATGGAGCATCAGATGACGACAGAGCGTGCAGTTTTGGCCGGAGGCTGCTTCTGGGGCATGCAGGATCTGATCCGCAGGCAACCGGGGGTGATCTCCACCCGTGTCGGTTACACTGGCGGGCATGTGAAGAACGCCACCTATCGCAATCACGAGGGCCACGCCGAGGGGATCGAGATCATCTTCAATCCCGCGAAGACGAGCTTCCGGACCATGCTGGAGTTTTTCTTCCAGATCCACGATCCCACCACGCTCAACCGCCAGGGCAATGATTTGGGCACGAGCTACCGCTCGGCAATCCTCTATACGAGTGACGAGCAGAAGAGAGTCGCCGAAGACACCATCGCCGATGTCGAGGCGTCAGGCCTCTGGCCCGGCAAAGTGGTGACCGAGGTCGCGCCCGCAGCGGAGTTCTGGGAAGCCGAGCCCGAGCATCAGGATTATCTCGAGCGCTATCCCGATGGCTACACCTGCCACTTCATCCGGCCCGACTGGAAGCTGCCAAGGCGCGCGGCCGCCGTGGGAGGCTAAGCGGATTGTCGCGTAAGGGCGCCGAGGGCCTTTGACGAGGAGTGCAAATGTGCGAACTCCCCTCATCGTACGATCACGAGAATTCCTCGGGGCTCAATGCGCCTCCGACCGGCGTCGGCAGATCACTGTCACCGCCTTGCGGGCGACCTCCCTCAGATCGGCGCGGCGTGCGCCGGCGCGGGCGCGGATGGCGATCGTCTGCATCGTGGCGGCGGCAAGGATCGCGAGTGCAGCCGGATCGGCCTCGCGATCCAGCTCGCCCTTGTCCTGCGCCAGGCGGAAGCGGGCCTCGAAATCGGCATCGATCGCGCGTAGTCCCGTCGCAACGCTGCTCCGGATCGCCGCATCCTCGGCGACTTCGGTCACCGCGGTACCGACCACGAAGCAGCCACGCGCTGATCCCTTGCCGGAAAAGTAGATCGACAGCGCCGCGTCATAGGCCAGCATCAGCGCTTCGTCCAAGGGATGGTCCCCTGCGAGAGCCTCGCGCGTTGCGGCGAGGCTGATCTCCCAATAGCGCGCCAACGCCTCGAGATAGAGCGCGTGCTTGTTGCCGAACACCGCGTAGAGGCTCGGTGGGCTCATGCCGGTCGCGGCCGCGACCTTGTCCAGGGACGTGCCGGAATAGCCCGTCCTCCAGAACGTTTCTGTCGCCCGCTTGAGGGCCGTCTCAGTGTCGTAGGCGGGTGGCCGTCCCCGGCGCGCCGGGCCCGTCTCGCTCTTTTTCCGTGCCATGTCGTTCGAACCTGGTTGCCATGTTCCACACGTATATTTGTATGGATCGTTATAAAAATCAATGGCCGCGCGGCTTGATCGCTGCATCGGGGTACAATATTTGTAACGAACGTTAGTAAATGAGATAGGGACGAGGACGATGGGTTTGAACTTTGCGCCAATCGCCGGCTGGCTGGGCGATCGCAGCTTCCGCGGGAGCGAGGCCGCCGCGCTGTGGTTCGGAGCGGATCTTGCCAGGCGGCTGCGCCGGCCCCTGATGCTCGTGGTGCCCGCCGCGGCTGCCGTGTTCGGCGCCTTCATGTATCTGGCGCAGGAACAATTTGTCTCGACCGACGATGCGTTCGTGCGCGCCGCGAAAGTCACCATCAACGCGCGGGTGTCCGGCCAGGCGGTCGAGATCGCCGTGCGCGACAACGAGCGCGTCCGGCAGGGCCAGGTGCTGTTTCGAATTGACCCGGAGCCCTACCAGATCGCCGTCGATCAAGCCGAAGCCCGGCTCGGCAGCGCGCGGCTCCAGATCGACTCCCTCAAGGCGACCTACCGCCAACAGCAGGCGGAGCTGCAATCGGCGAAGGACTCGGCCTCTTTCGACGAGCGCGAGTTCGACCGCAAGAGGATGCTGGTCGCCTCCGACTTCACGCCGCGCGCGGTCTACGAGCGGGCCGAGACCGATCTCAAGGTCGCGCGCCATCGGGTGGCATCGATCGAACAGCAGATCGCCAATACGGTCGTCGCGCTCAACGGTGACCCCGACATCGATGTCGACCGCCACCCGACGGTCCGCGCGGCCAGGGCGCAGCTCGATCGCGCGCGGCTCGACCTCTCCTACGCCACGGTGAAGGCGCCCGACGACGGTATCGTGACCAAGGTCGACGATCTGCAGATCGGCGGTTTCGTCAACGCGGGCGCGCCCACGTTCTCACTGATGTCGAGCCGGGACGTCTGGATCGAGGCGAATTTTCGTGAGACGGGCCTGACCCACATGCGGCCGGGCCAGGAGGCGAGGATCGACGTCGACGCCTATCCGGATGGAAAATTCAAGGCGCATATCGTCAGCATGAGTCCCGGCACCGGGTCGGACTTCTCGATCCTGCCGCCGGAGAATGCGACCGGGAATTGGGTCAAGGTCGTCCAGCGGCTGCCGGTGCGCCTCGAGCTCGACGATTCCGATCCGACCCGGCCGCTGTTCTCCGGCATCAGCGTGACGGCGCGGGTCGACACCGGCCATCGTCGCAACTGGCTGCATCTGCTCCAGCCTGCGCTTGCGACGGAGGTCAAATGAGTACGACCCTCCCATCGACCGCGACCGGCGGTCATCATGCAATCTCGGCGGCCGCCCTGATGGCGACCTACATGCAGGCCGTCAACATTTCGATCCCGAACGCCGCGCTGCCGCACATCCAGGCCACGCTCTCGATGGCCAATGACGAGGTCGGCTGGGTGTTCTCCTCGTATATCGCTGCAAGCGCCGTGACCATGTCGATCACCCAATGGCTCGCGGGACGCTATGGCCGCAAGGCGGTCTATCAAGCAGCCCTTGCCGTCTTCACGCTTGGTCTTGTCCTCGACACGCTGGCGACGACGTCGATCCAGTTCGTGCTGGCGCGGATTCTTCAGGGCGCGGCCAGCGGACCACTTGCGCCGCTCTCATTGGCGATTCTGCTAGAGGCGACGCCGGCGGCGCGACAAGCGCGCATGGGCCTGGCATTGACGGTCTGCTCGCTGCTCGGCATCAGCACCGGCCCCGCTCTTGGTGGCTGGCTCAGCGAATATTACGGCTGGCCGTCGATCTTCTATGTCAGCCTGCCCATGACGGCCTTCATCGCCTTGACGATGGCGCTGTTGCTGGGCGAGAAGCGGGCAGAGCGGAGCCAGCCCTTCGACGTCTTCGGCCTGACGACCTTCTCCGCCGGCATGATCGGGCTGCAGATGCTGCTGGATCGCGGCGAGCGCCTCGAATGGTTCGCCTCGACGGAGATCTGGGTTGAAGCGATCGCCTCGGTCCTGGGATTCTATCTCTTCATCGTGCACGTTCTGACGAAGAAGGAACATTTTCTCCGCACGGCGCTGTTCAGGGATCGCAATCTCGTCCTCTCGACGGTGATCTCCTTTGCGCTCGGCTTCGTCCTGCTGCCGACATTGGCATTGACGTCCCCGATGCTGGAGGAGTTGCTCAACTACCCTGTCGATACCACCGGCTACATGAGTATGCCACGCGGCGTGGCGCTGGTGGGAGCGCTCGTGCTGACGAGCCTGGTTCCGGGACAGGTCGACTACCGGCCGTTCCTCATGGGTGGAATGGCGCTGGTGGTCTATGCCAACTGGCTGATGCTCGGCTATTCGCCGGCGATGGATTGGCGGCCGGTCGTCGAAGCAGGTTTCCTCCAGGGCGCAGGTCTCGGCATGTTGTTGCCGGCGCTGGTGAGGGCCGCGTTCGGAACGCTCGATCCGAAGCTTCGCCCTGAAGGCAGTGCGCTGATCAACCTGTCGCGCCTTTACGGCAGCACCATCGGCATCGCGGTGGTCCAGCTGTTCTTCTATGCCAACACTCAGGCCGTGCATATCGCGCTCGCCAAGCATCTCACGCCTTATCGTGTCGCGGCGAATGTCACGGGCCCGATCGGGAAGCCAGGCCTTGCCGCCCTCAACGGCATGGTCACGCGCCAGGCGGCCACGGTCGCGGTCATCGATCAGTTCGAGATCCTGATGTTCGCCATGCTCGTCGTGATCCCGCTGGTGTTCTTTCTTCGTAGGCCGCGTCCCGTCGGCTAACGCCGGAGAGTCGTGAAAAAGTGTCCGCAACCTCGATCGCTTGGTCCGCATCGCGCGGCCAGCAGTCAACAAGGAGTATCACCATGACGACCTCCGATTCACTTCGTTACACGAGAATTCCCACGCATGAGGCCGTGACGATTCCCGCAGTCGGATTTGGCACGCTCATTCCCGATCCGCACGTGACCCGGCAGGCCACCAGGGCTGCATTGGAAGCCGGATTTCGACATCTCGATTGTGCCGAGCGCTATCGCAACGAAGCGGCCGTCGGCGAGGCGATGCAGGATGCGTTCAAGGCGGGCACGCTTCGGCGCCAGGACCTGTTCGTTACGACGAAGCTATGGAACACCAATCATCGGCCGGAGCGGGTCAGGCCTGCCTTCGACGCCAGTCGCAGACGGCTGCAACTCGACGAGATCGACTGCTACATCATCCATACCCCCTTCGCCTTTCAACCCGGCGACGAGCAGGACCCGAGGGATGCGAGCGGCCATGTCATCTGCGATTCAGGCGTGACGCTGGCGGAGACATGGGGGGCGCTGGAGCGCCTCGTCGACGAGAGGCACTGCAAGTCGATCGGGCTGTCGGACATCACCTTGGAGAAGTTGCGCGAGATCGTCGAGGTCGCGCGGATCAGGCCTGCCATGGTGCAGGTTGAATCGCATCCGTACCTGCCCGAATGGGACCTGCTCGACTTCTGTCGGGAGCATGGAATTGTCCTGCAGGCGTTTGCGGCGCTGGGACACGCCATGAAGCCGAACCTCCTCGCCGACCCCGTGATCACCGCCATCGCGGAACGCCTGCACAAGACGTCGGCTCAAGTCGCCCTGGCCTGGGCCGTCCAGCGCGGCACGGCTTTCCTGACGACCTCGACCAATCCTCAGCGGATCGAGGAAAACTTCGATATTTCGACGCTGCCTGAAGACGCCATGCGGGAGATGCGGGACCACATCACGACGAATGTCCGCTTCAACACAGTGGTAGAGACCGGCGTGCCCGGATTCATTCCGCGGGCAGGATGAAGCGAGCGGCTTCGGCCGGCCTCGTCAAGTCCGGAGTTGCGCGATCAAATCGCGCGCGCTGCGGATATCGGCGATGCCGGCGCCCTCGCTGAACGCCCCGCATGCATGTTCGAGAATTGCCAGCGCCTCGGCATTCTGGCCGGCTCCGATCATGAACCGCGCGAGGCTGATCGCACCGCGCAGCTCCCAGAATCGCGCGCCCTGCTGGTTGGCAATGTCCATGGCCTCGCGAAAGCGCGCCTCGGCGTCCCCCGCATGCCGCGGGCTCTTGAGCAACAACTCGCCCTTGATGCGCATCAGTTCCGGCAGATACCACAGCTCCTGCCGGTCGTTGCAGCGGGTCAGGACGTCCTCGATCACGTCGAGGCCACGGTCGATCTGGTGGGCCTCGCCGGAACACGCGGCAAGTTCGCCGAGCAGCGGAAGAAAGCGCGGCAGGAAACGCGCATCGCCGGCGCGATTGAGCTCTTCGCGCAGCAGCGGCAGGCCGGTCGCGACGTCGCCACGCCTTACGACGACCGCCGCGTTGAAGGCCCGTGCCCACAGGCCCCACAGCCGGATGGCGTGGCGCTCGGTGTGTTCGAGCAGCTCGGCGCCGTGGCGCTCCGCGGCCTCGAAATCGCCGGACCAGAAGGCGATCGGGCAGGCGGCTTGCCCCAGCACGCTGCAGAAAGTCAGCGCGTGGCCGTTGGCGCGACCTTCCTCGATGTTTCGGGCGGCGAGCGCCTGGGCCTGATCGGCGAGGCCCTGAAGCCACAGGATGCGGGCCCGGAAATATTGCGTCGATATCCTGAGGTCGAGCGGGAAGATCTTCGGCTTCTCCGCCAGCACGTGCAGCGACGCGTTCACGCGCTCGATGCGCAGCCGTGCGTCGTTCTGATCGCCGAGATAATGCAGCGCCACCGCCATCAGCCGGTCGCCCAGCATGAGATCGGTCCTGTCCGACGAGTTCGCCGCTGCATTCGCAAACCGGTCGGCGAGCGCACGGGCCTTGCCGAACTGTCCGTTGTTGAACTGGTCGATGCACAAGCCCCAGAGCGCGCGCAGCCGGAAGTCCTTGTCGTCGAGCCTGTCAGCCAGCTCCAGGGTCGTTTCGAGGATCGGACGCGCCTCGCGGGCGCGGCCCTCGCCATACATCAGCGACCAGCCGAGCGCCGACAGAAGTTGCATGCGAATGCGATCGTCGCCGCCGCTGTCGCCGAGCGCGGTGAGCGCCGTCTTGGCGCGCTCGCGGCATTCGGCGAACAGGGACAGGCGGACCCACAGCGTGACGGCAGCCGCCGTCAGCGCGATCCCGAGTGCGGCGTCACCGTCGGGCCCGAAGGCCCAGTTCAATGCGGCGCGCACATTGTCCAGCTCCGCGCCATAGATGCTCAGCCATTCCGGCAGCGGCGTCGATGTATCGGCCTCCGCGCGCTCGAAGAAGTCGCGAAAATGCTCTGCATGACGGCGCGCGAACTGACTGGTCTCACCGAGCTCGTTCAGCTTTCCATGCGCATAGGTGCGTGTGGTGTCGAGCAGGCGATAGCGCAACGTTCGCGAGCCGGATGGCGAGATCAGCGATTTGGTGACGAGGCTGTCGATCGCCTCCAGCGTTTCGGACGCGCCGAGGCCGTCGCCGGCGGCTACCGCGGCAGCCGCCTCCGGCGCGAAGGGCCCGGCAAAGACCGACAGGCGTCGCAGCGTGGCACTCTCGGCGGGAGGTAGCAGATCGTAGCTCCAGTCGAGCGCCGCGGCGAGCGTCTGATGTCGTGGCACGGCGGTGCGCCGACCCCGCCACTGCAACGAGAAGCGGCTGTCGAGCAGCGACGCCGTGCCGGCAATACCGTACGCATTGACACGGCCGGCCGCGAGCTCGATCGCGAGCGCAATGCCGTCGAGGCGCCGGCAAATGCTCGCGACGAGCGGCGCTTCTTCCGCACTGAGCTGGAACGGACCCGAGCTCTGCGCAATGCGCTCGACGAAGAGCTGGGCCGCGGGGTAAGCTAGGACCTCGGCGACACCCAGGTCCTCGCGCTCCGGCGGGCAATCCAGCGGGAACAGGCGGAAAATCCGTTCGCCGTCGCTCCGGAACGACTCGCGGCTGGTTGCGAGAACGCGAAGCTGCGGTGTGTCGCGAACGATGCGCTCGACGAGCGGTGCCAACGCATCGAGCACATGCTCGCAGCTGTCGAAGATCAGCAAGGCTGGGCCGGTCTTCAGAAATGTCAGCAGGGCCGGCGTCGGATCCTCCGCGCTGATGGTCAGTCCCAGTGCGGAGGCGATGGTGGTCGCGATGTGGCTGGCATCCCTCAGTGGACCGAAGTCGACGAAGAATACGCGCCCGCCGAAATCCGCCGATCTGCGATGCCCGACGGTGACGGCGACGGCGGTCTTGCCGATGCCGCCGGGGCCGACCACCGTCATGAAGCGATGCAGCGAAAGCCCGTTCGATATCTTCTCGACGATCTCCTCCCGTCCGACCATTTTCGAGAGCGGCGAGGGAAGGGAACGGGGAGGTGCAATGTTCACGGCGGGCTGAGCGGCCGGCGGAGCCGCGTGAGCGAGCGAGGCGACAAAGCAGTAGCCGCGGCCGGGCACATTGACGACATAACGGGCCGACTTGCCGGTATCGCCCAGCGCCTTGCGCAGTGCCGCGATGTGGAAGCGCAGGCTGCCCTCGTCGACATTGACGTCGGCCCAGATGCGCTTGACCAGCTCTCTCTTGTCGATGACTTCGCCGGGGCGCTCGGCGAGGAAGATCAGAATATCGAGCGCGCGGCCGCCGACGTGAAGCGGCGAGCCCTCCCTCTCCAAGAGCCGCGACTTCGGAAATAGTCGAAATGGCCCAAAGGAAATGGCCGAGTCTTCGGTACGATCTGGCACGCGCCATTGCCCCCGCAACGGGAGTCAAAATGTATTACTTTTTGGTCTATCAGAACGAGGCGTACAGTAAACTGGCCGAAAGCAGTGGGCAGAGCTGGTAGCCCTGCGCGCATGGCTTCGATCGGCCGGTCCGCCGAAATAACCCTTAAGAAGTAAAGGGTTATGGTGACATAACAAGGCGATGGCACCGGTGCTCTCATCCGGATGGCGAATTGACGGTGGTAGCCGATTGCTGACATTGGACGGCTAGGGAGCCGGTCCCGCCTCGACATCGACTTCCGGAATTCGAACATGGCTTCCTTCTCGCGGCGACGATTCGTCCATGCGCTATCGGGCGCAGCGGCGCTGGCGGCGATCCCGCGCAGCGGACAAGCCGCTGATTATCCGTCTCGTCCCATTCGCCTGGTGCTTCCGTACGGAGCCGGCGGAGCGGGGGACCAGATCGGGCGTCCCTGGGTGGACAAGATGTCGTCGCTGCTTGGGCCGACCTTCGTGGAATATATCGGCGGTGCGGGCGGCGCGATCGGGGCTGCGACGGTCGCGCGCGAGGAGCCCGACGGCTATTCGCTGCTGCTTGGCAACGGCAGCACGCAGGTCATCATTCCCCTGACCTCGAAAAATCCCGGCTATTCCGTCGACGATTTTCGCGCCATCTATCGCTTGATCAGCAGTGCACTGGTTTTCGCGGTCCATCCGTCGGTGCCTGCCACGGATCTGCGTGAGCTGATCGCCTACGCGAAGGCCAATCCGGGAAAGCTGTCCTACGGGACACCCGGCATCGGCACCGGCAATCATCTGGTTGGCGAATCCTTCAAGCAGCAGGCCGGCGGGCTGGATATCGTCCACGTTCCGTATCGGGGCATCTCGCAGGCAACCAACGACCTCGTCAGCGGTCAGATCTCGCTGATCATTGCCGTCATGTCCGTTCAATTGCAGCAACTGGCTCAAACCGGGAAAGTGAGGCTGCTGGCGGTCACCACCGAAACGCGGCTGAGCGGGGCGCCGGAGATTCCGACCGCCGTTGAATCCGGCATGCCCGACATCCGCTACGGGGGATGGTTCGGCCTGTTCGCGCCCAAGGACACGGACGATGCGGTCATCGACAAGATCGCGCAAGCGACACGTCTCGCCATGGCCGATCCGGCGCTTCAGGCAAGCTACCGCGCGCAGGGCATGGAGCCGGACGGCGATTCGAGCCCGGACAAATTCCAGCGTATTGTCGATGCGACGACGGCAAGCCTGGCGCCCGTGATCAAGTCGATCGGGCTGAGCAATTTGTGAGGCCGCTCAGGCCTCCACGCGCGACGTCTGCCGGCCCTCCGCCGTGACGATGCGGGCCGACAGCGTGACGAGACCCATCAGCGCGGCCAGAAGCCAGAATGCAGTCGGCAATCCGCCAAGGCGTGCGACGAAGCCGACGCCGGCGGGGCCGATCAGGATGCCGGCATAGCCGGCTGTCGTGATTGCGGCGACGGCGAGCCCCGTCGGCATCACCGTTTGCCGCGCCGCCCGGCGGAACAGCACCGGCACGAGATTCGATGCACCGAGGCCGATCAGCAGGAAGCCGCCGATGGCGACCGCCGCTACGGGCGCCATGAGTAGGACTACGAAGCCCGCGATTGCAATGATGCTGCCCCAGAACAATGTCGTGCGATCCCCGATGCGTGCAACGACAGCGTCGCCGCCGAGCCGCCCCGCGGTCATCGCGATCGAGAACACGATGTAGCCGATCCCGCCTTGCGTCTCCGAGACGAGGCCCGCGCCGATGACGAGCAGCGCCCCCCAATCGAGCATCGCGCCCTCGACGAGGAAAGTGATGGCGCCGAGCAGCGCTAGCAGGAGCACGGAGCCATGCGGCAGCACGAAGAGCGGTCCGTCCAGCACCTGCACCGAACGAAGCAGGCGCGGCCAGGCCGCCAGCATCGCGACCAGCATCAGCACGGAGCAGATCAGCGTGCAGGCGAGCGCGCCGAGTTGCAGCGAAAGCAGCGCAGTCATCAAGGCTGATCCCGCGAAGCCGCCGATGCTGAACAGCGCGTGGAAGCCGGACATCAGCGGGCGGCCCGCGTCGCGCTCCACCTCGACCGCGTGGATGTTCATGGCGACGTCGATGGAGCCGAGCGCGGCGCCGAAGGCGAACAGGGCCAGCGCCAGCGTTGCCGGCGAGCTCGCGATCGCCAGCAGGGGCAGCACCAGCGCCAGACCGAGCCCGCCCGCAATGATGATCGGCTTGCTGCCGTAGCGCGCGCTCATGACTCCGGTCAGAAGCATCGCGACGACCGAGCCGATGCCGAGGCTGAGCAGGAGCAATCCAAGAACGCCGTCATCGACGCCGAGCCGCGTCTTTGCGAACGGCACCAGCGGCGCCCAGCACGCGATGCCGAAGCCCGCGACGAGAAAGGCGAGCCGCGTCGCGAGGCGCGTTGCCGGCCGGTCGGCAGAATGCATGGGAACTCCGGGGAAGCAGTGGCGGGGCGATCGACAAGCC
This sequence comes from Bradyrhizobium sp. MOS001, assembly GCF_004634465.1. NCBI lineage: Bacteria > Pseudomonadati > Pseudomonadota > Alphaproteobacteria > Hyphomicrobiales > Nitrobacteraceae > Bradyrhizobium > Bradyrhizobium sp. MOS001. The sequence goes on along the minus strand of NZ_SPVJ01000048.1, from coordinate 1,680 downwards.
CTGAGATTGCCGCGCCTTTATGTCCGAGGCATGCTCGAATTGTCGCAGACTGTGCTCAACAACGGCGCGACGTCAACCTAGGTTCCGAAGCGTGTTGCGTTCGGGACGATATTCGTAAGCGCGCCGCCGGATTCGCGAGCGCGCCGCCGGGCCCGGCCGTCGGGCAAAACACCGGGTCATTCCGAGCTGCGCCGGTGTCAAGCCGCGCTTGCAAGAATATTCCACTTTACCGAAATTCGGAAATTGCGTATGTGTCGCCCATCCCGGCTCACCAAGAGGGGCGATCTTGTGTCGTCACGTGTCATGTGTCGCGAGCCGGGCTTGCGGTGGACGCGACAGCGTCGGGCGCGAGAGGTTAAGGGCAGGGCGGATTGCTCTCCGTGAGCCCAGAACTTCGTGCCGGATGAGCGGCGCTGTCAGGTTCGTCTCGTCTGTAAGTTTCCGGCTCCGTCGACAGGGCTGGAAAAACTGCGGCGAAATGGCGGGCCGTGCGTACGGCAAAACCGTGTGGTCCTTTCCGCAAGCGCTGTTTTCGGCCGGTTAAAAGCGGTGAAAGTACCTGAAACTAAAGGTATATTTCGGTTTTTGTCGCACTAACGAAAGGCCCGCCCGAACCTGCCGGGCCCTATTAGGCCCTAGTTTCACATCCTGCCGTTGGGCGCGAGTTGGAGTTCGGGAAGCTTAAGCCGCTCGAACGGCCTGAGGATCGCGGCGCGCCCCATGCGGTGGCCCTGCGATCCGCGCGCGCTGTACGGCCTTCCCGGGCCTGCGCTGCGGCCCGGTTGCCGTGGTTGGCCCGAATGAACGGACTACTTTTTCTGCTCGGTGGTGGTTGTAGTGGTCGGGGTGCCGTCGCGCGCGTCCCGTCGCTCGTCGCGTCCTGTGCGCCGGTCTTGACGCCGTTCTGTGCGTCCGGTCCGGCGTTCCTGGCGCCTTTCTGTTCGCCCGCTTCGCCGCTCCTGACGGCGCTCTGTCCCAGACATCGGCGCGTCTGCGGGCGGCGTCGTGGGCGTGGCGGGCGCCGTGGTGGTCTGAGCTTCCGCCTCTGACACCGCCAAAATTGCGGGCGAGGCCATAAGCCCAAACACGGCCGCGTATCCAAGGAAAGTGAGTGCGTTGCGACGACAGACCTGTTTCGGCTCCGAACGTTCACTCATCGTCAGGCTCCCGGTTGCTGTTGCCCCAGAGCATGGCACCTGAGGTCGAGAGCCGGCGCTTGATCTAGAACAAATAGGCGCAGTTGCACCCGGCAGCGTGCCAACGTCGTCAAAGATTACTTTTTGGTCGGCCCGCTGCTCTCATTTACTTCGTCAGCTTCAAGCCACGCTGGAATTTCCGGCGACGGGATTGACGTTCTCGGCAGGTGGGGGATCATGGTCCCCGCGGTGACGACCAATCCCTCGTTGAATTTGGTTCGCGCAAAATCCTTCGCTTCTGCTTCGGTTTCAAACGTCTTGGTTAAGCGCGGATGTCGCCGTCTTAACAGCGTGCCATCCGGCGGCACTTCAAAAGTGACGTACCAAGTGTGTTTCATGCCGTGATGCCGCCCCCGGTATCGGTCGCCTGCGCCCGCGCCGGGGGCGATAAAAAAGCCGCCACCGGGACGAAGCGGTGACGGCTTCTTTCTCGCTCGTGACCGCGAAACAAGTCTTTACCGCCCCGCCCCAACGCGATTGACGC
>NZ_SPVJ01000047.1:0-60889 GCF_004634465.1 Bradyrhizobium sp. MOS001 | reverse complement strand
ACAGGCCGGCAAACCAGCCAAACTCGCCCTCATTGCCGTCGCCAGGAAGCTGCTGACGGTCCTCAACGCCATGATGCGCGACAGGAAGCCCTACCTGAACGTCAAGCCGACATAACAGTTGCCGGATCTGCGCTTCGCTTGTCCGGGACGACGGCGGTATGTGTGGCAACCGCTCACGCCGCAAGCCGGAACGTCACCCCGCCGAGCAGAAACTCGTTCCCCGCAACCGCGAGTCCCTTCGCCTTCGCGGCATGCAGCACGCTTGCGGCATCCGCCACCTGAAACTCCAGCGCGCTCATGATCTCGCTGGCGCCCTTCACGAAATGGAAGGTGGCATTGGGCAGTTTCAATTCGGCGCCGCCACTCGGTACGACCCCGATGATCTTCCCCCAATGTTCCGCGAGCCCCTGAGGATCCGGGCTCTGCATCTCCACGCCCGTCAGCGCCTGCGTCACATCCTTGCGGATGAACTTTTGCCAGTCCGGCCCCGCGGGCGGATACGGCCCCAGAATATCGTCGCTGCCTTTGGTATGGTTGAACTCGATGAAGGCGGCGCGGCAGTCGCGGGGGTGGAGCTGGACGCCGTGATAGGGCGCGTGGTCGATCACGTTGGCGGTGCGCACGCCCATCGCATTGGCGTTGCGGCCGCGTTCGTCCGGATCGTTGCAGCAGAAGATCGCCATATAGCCGCCGCGGCCGCCGGTCTTCTCGATGAAGCGGCCGGCGGTGGTGCCGCCTTTGAACGGCGCGACCACCTCCAGCAGGATCGTGTCGACCGGGAGCAGTGCGTTCTCCAGGCCGTATTTGGCGACATTGCTATCGCGGTAGCAGACGTCGAGGCCCATGATCCCGGCGATGTCGGAGACCACAGGCGCGAGCTGCGGCGCGACGAGGCAGATCTGCCGGAGCCGCATATAGGGCGCCATCGTCATGCGCCCTTGAACGTCGGCTTGCGTTTTTCGACAAAGGCCTTCGCGGCTTCCTTGTGATCCTCGGTGTCGCTGCAACGGGTGTGATGGATCGCCTCGCCGTCGAAGCAATCTTCCAGCGCCAGATGCTCGGCGTTGTTGATGTTGCGCTTGATGAAGCCGAGCGCGATCGATGGGCCCTGCGCCAGCGACAGCGCGAGCTCGTGCGCGGCGGCATCGATCTCGGCGTCGGGAACGACTTTTGTCACCATGCCGATCGCATGCGCTTCTTTCGCGGTCAGCACCGGCGACATCAGATAGAGCTCGCGCGCCCGCGCACTGCCGAGCAGCTGCGTCAGGAAATAGGTGCCGCCATAATCGCCTGAGAAGCCGACCTTGGCGAAGGCGGTCGTGATCTTGCAGGATTCGCTGGCGATGCGCAGGTCGCAGGACAGCGCCATCGAAAGGCCGGCGCCGGCTGCCGCGCCGTCGAGCTGCGCCACCACGGGCTTCGGCATCTGGTGCAGGATGCGCGAGACCTCCATGCCGCGGCGCAGGTTCGCCATTTTCACTTCGAACGGCAGCGGCGCACGGCCTGCCGCCATCGACTTGACGTCGCCGCCGACGCAGAACGAGCCGCCTGCGCCTTTGAACAGCACGGCGCGCACCTCGGGATCGTCGGCCGCGCGCCGCGCGGCCTCGACCAGCCCGGCGACCATGTCAGGGTTGAGCGCGTTCTTCCGCTCCGGGCGATTCATCGTGATGGTGAGCAGCCCGCCTTCGAGCTTTTGCAGGACCATGTCGTTCATGGAACGTCTCCCTTGTTGTTGTTTTGCTCGGGCCTCAGCCACACCCGTCATTGCGAGGAGCGAAGCGACGAAGCAATCCAGACCGTCTCTGCGGAAACATCTCTGGATTGCTTCGCTTCGCTCGCAATGACGATCTCTATTTCTTCACCAGCGGGCAGCGCGACTGCTCCAGCGACTGGAACGCCTCGTTGCCGGGCACGGTGGCGAGCAGCTTGTAGTCGTCCCAGCGGCCCTTGGACTCCGACGGCTTCTTGACCTCGAACAGGTACATGTCGTGGATCATGCGGCCGTCCTCGCGGATCTTGCCGTTCTTGGCGAAGAAGTCGTTGATCGGTGTCTCCTTCATCACCTTGATGACCGCAGCCGAGTCGGTCGTGCCCGCGGCCTTCACGGCCTTCAGGTAATGCGTGACGGACGAATAGACGCCGGCCTGCGCCGAGGTCGGCACGCGCTTGGTGCGCTCCATGAATCGCTTCGAGAACGCGCGCGTGTCGTCGTTGAGGTCCCAGTAGAAGGCTTCGGCGAGCAGCAGGCCCTGCGCGGTCTCCAGCCCGATCGAATCGATGTCGGAGACGAAGGCGAGCAGCGGCGAGACCTTCTGGCCGCCCTTGGTGATGCCGAACTCAGCCGCCTGCTTGATGGCGTTGACGGTATCGCCGCCGGCGTTGGCAAGGCCAATCACCTTGGCCTTGGACGCTTGAGCCTGGAGCAGGAACGACGAGAAATCCGAGGTGTTGAGCGGATGGCGCACGGCGCCGAGCACCTTGCCGCCGGTCTTGGTGACGACGGCGCTGGTGTCCTTCTCCAAGTCCTGGCCGAAGGCGTAGTCGGCGGTGAGGAAGAACCAGCTGTCGAGGCCGGACTTGACGGCGGCAAGACCGGTCACGTTGGCCTGGCCGTAAGTGTCGAACACGTAGTGGACGGTGTAGGGACCGCAGGCCTCGTTGGTGAGACGGATCGAGCCCGGGCCGTTGAACATGATGATCTTGTTGCGCGCTTTCGCGATCTCGCCGGCGGCGAGCGCAGTGGCCGAGGCCGCGACGTCGTAGATCATCTCGACGCCCTGGTTGTCGAGCATGTCGCGGGCGATGTTGGCGGACAGGTCAGCCTTGTTGAGATGGTCGGCCGCCAGCACCTGGATCTTGCGTCCCAGCACCTCGCCGCCAAAATCTTCGACGGCCATCTTGGCCGCGGTCTCGCTGCCGGGACCGGTGATGTCGGCATAGAGGCTCGACATGTCGAGGATGCCACCGATCTTCAGCGGCGGCTTGTCCTGGGCCTGCGCGGCGGCGCTCGCACTCAGGGCAAACGCTGCGGCAAAAATGCCCGACAAAATATGCTTCATCGAAAAAGACCTCCCTTATCGCGCCGTACTCTGATGGCGGCTTGGTTATTGCTCTTGGTTGAAGCTGTTGCCGCAATCATGCCGCATGCGCAAGTGCGCAGCAAGCGCGAGGGCGTTGCGGGCGCATGATTGCCGCACATGTTTTCCGCAAAGCGGAATGGCATGTTGCGGCGAAATGTTTCCACCGTCATTGCTGTGCAAGTTCATTAATTCGCTGATCGAGTGTGAGGCAATGGCGACGCATCACGCGAACTGCCGTAGGGTGGGCAAAGGCGCGCTCTTCGCGCCGTGCCCACGAGCCCGCGCGACAAATCAAAGACGTGGGCACGCTTCGCTTTGCCCACCCTACGATAGCCTTCGCGGTTCGCCACGTTTGCGTTAGAACTAGAGCACAACGCAACCTTTCCGGGCACCGTGACGCGACTGCTTCATCTCATCGTCGCACTTCCTCTCGTCGCCGGTCACACCGCGTTCGCCGCACCGTGCCAGTTCGAGTCCCAGGGCGACGGCCGCGTCGCCGCAATCGTCGACGCGCGTGGCGTGCGTCTCGATGACGGCCGCGAGGTGCGCCTCGCCGGGATCGAGCCAACCGCAACGACGAAGCAGGCGCTGACGTCGCTGCTCACCGGACGCGACGTCACGCTGCGCGGCACCGACGACACGCCCGACCGCTACGGCCGTCAGGGCGCACTCATCTTCGTCGGCGAAAGCGAGGCCCCCATCCAGGCTGTGCTGCTCGCCCAGGGCGACGCACTCGTCTCCGCCGAGATCGCGGACAAGGACTGCGCGGCGGCCCTGATGGCGGCGGAGACCGAGGCACGGCGCCAAAAAAAGGGCAACTGGGCTGACGCGTCGGCCATAAAAAACGCGGAAAGTCCGGACGATATTTTGGCCGGGATAGGGCGCTTTATGGTGGTCGAGGGCAAAGTCCTGTCGGTCCGGCAAGCTGGGGCAATCACCTACCTCAACTTCGGACGGAACTGGACACGCGGCTTTGCCGTGACTATTTCAAAGCGTACGCAACCCGCGTTCGAGAATGCCGGGATCACTCTTAAGTCCCTGGAGAATCGACGCATTCGCGTCCGGGGCTGGGTCGAGGGGAATACAGGGCCGCGCATCGATGTGCGCCTTGCAGGGCAGGTCGAGTTGCTGGGCGCAAACGAGCCGACAGGGGTAAGGCCCTAAAAGGGCCAGGCACGGGTTAAGCGACGTGGATGGGGTGCTAGAACGGCACGTATCAAGTGAACGCCGCCGCCTGCGGGCTGCGCCGGCGGCGCTGTGCCTCGTGCTGGGCTCAGCCCTTGCCGGTTGCGGCGACATGAACCGGTTCCAGACCGCGGCGGCCCCGCCGACCGTGGCGATGCCCAAGCCGAAACCGGCCGTCGCGCAGACCCCCGCCACCGAGAAGGAGCACGAGCGCATCCTGGCGAGCTACGGCGGGACCTATGACGACCCCAGGCTCGAATCACTCGTCAGCAAGACCGTCGACCGGCTCGTCGCGGCGTCCGACCGCCCCGACCAGGGCTATAAGGTCACCATCCTCAATTCCGGCGCGGTGAACGCGTTCGCCCTGCCGAACGGCCAGCTCTATGTCACCCGCGGCCTGCTCGCGCTCGCCAGCGACACCTCGGAATTGTCCTCCGTGCTCAGCCACGAGATGGCGCATGTGCTGTCCAAGCACGCCGCGATGCGCGAGGACCAGGCGCGCCAGGCCGCGATCGTCACCCGCGTCGTCACCGACATGAGCAACGATCCCGATCTCACCGCGCTTGCGCTGGCCAAGACCAAGCTCACCATGGCGAGCTTTTCGCGCAACCAGGAGTTCGAGGCCGACGGCATCGGCGTCGGCCTTTCCGCCAAGGCACATTTCGACCCCTATGGCGCCGCCCGCTTCCTGTCGGCGATGGAGCGCAATGCCGAGCTCAAGGTCGGCAAGACCTCGCTCGATCCGCGCGCGCAGGATTTCACCTCGTCGCATCCGGCGACCCCCGAGCGCGTGCAGAATGCGCAGACCATCGCACGGCAATATGCGGCGCCCGAGGGCGCCGAGCGCGACCGCGAGACCTACCTCGCCGCGATCGACAACCTCGTCTATGGCGAAGATCCCAGCGAAGGTTTTGTGCGCGGCCGGCGTTTCCTGCATCCGAAGCTCGGCTTCACCTTCCAGGCACCGGACAATTTCACGCTCGACAACACCGCGCAGGCGGTGATCGGGGTGCGCGACGGCGGCTCGCAGGCGATGCGCTTCGACGTCGTGAGGGTGCCGGCCGAGCAGTCGCTGGGCGATTACCTGAATTCCGGCTGGATGGAGGGCGTCGAGAAGGCCTCCACCGAAGACATCACCATCAACGGCTTTCCGGCAGCCTCCGCCACCGCCAAGGGCGATCAGTGGCAGTTCAAGGTCTACGCGTTGCGCTTCGGCAGCGACGTCTATCGCTTCATCTTCGCGGCTCGGCAGAAATCGACCGAGAGCGAGCGCAACGCGCGCGAGACCGTCAATTCATTCCGCCGCCTGACGCTCGACGAGATCCAGGCCGCGCGCCCCCTGCGCATCAAGGTCATCACCGTGCAGCCCGGCGACACCGTGGAATCGCTCTCCCACCGCATGGCCGGCGTCGATCATCCCGCCGAACGCTTCCGCGTGCTCAACGGGCTCGATCGCAACGCGCAGGTGAAGGTGCGGGATCGCGTGAAGGTCGTGGCGGATTGACGCGCGCAAAGCGCGCGTCATCCCGGGGTGCGCTTAGCGCGAACCCGGGATCTCGGGCCACAAAGACAGTGCCGTAGGGTGGGCAAAGGCGCGTAGCGCCGTGCCCACGATCCGTAATGATAGCGACAGATGGTGGGCACGCTTCGCTTTGCCCACCCTACGAGACCTGCTCTGCCGACCTACCGCGCCCTTTCCTTCAGAAACGCGATGATGTCAGCGCGATCCCGCGCGTCCGGGACGTCGAAGAACATCTTGGTTTCCGGCACCATGGCCTGCGGTCCGGCCAGCCATTTGTCGAGATTGTCCTCGGTCCAGACGATCCCTGAGTTCTTCAGATCGGCCGAATAGTCATAGCCGGGCACGCTGCCCGCCTTGCGACCGACCACGCCCTTGTGCATCGGGCCGACAGCGTTCTCATTGATGGAGTGACAATCTGCGCAGCCCTTGTAGAGCGTTTGGCCGCGCGCGACGTTGCCGGTGGCGTGGGCAAGCCCGGTCGAGAAAACGATCGCGACGATGGTGAGGACCAGGCTTACGGTAAGGACTAGGCTTGCAAAACTTTGCGGGTGGACGGGATTGGACCGGACGTTCATGGAATCTCCTGCTTGCGTCGCCGCAAACAGGATCGTCCGGCCTGAATTTTATTCCCGTCCGCTGGACGCGGCTTAGGCGCCCGCGTCCATGTCGCCCGCCTCGCGCTGGCCGCTGAGCCAGAGTGCGAGCAGGGTCCAGAACGCGCCTGACAGCAGATACGCACCCGACGCAATGACGCCGAGATTGGTGGCGAGCAGAAGCGCCACCAACGGCGCGAAGCCGGCACCGAACAGCCAGGCCATATCCGAGGTCAGCGCGGAAGCCGTGTAGCGGTACGCCTGCCGGAAGTTCGAGGCGATCGCGCCCGAGGACTGGCCGAAAGAGAGACCCAGCAGGATGAAACCGATCACCATGTAGATGGTCTCACCGAACGCGCCGGCATCGAGCAGCTGCGGAGCAAAACCGCTGTAGATCGCGATCGCAATGGCCGATCCCATCAGTAGCGATTTGCGGCCGACGCGGTCGGCGATGATGCCGGAGGCCACGATCGCCGCGACGCCGAACACGGCGGCGACGATCTCGATGATCAGGAAGCGCACCGGGCTTTCGCGGGTGAACAGGAACACCCAGGACAGCGGAAACACCGTGACCATGTGGAACAGCGCGAAGCTTGCGAGCGGCGCGAATGCACCGAGCATGATGTTCTGGCCCTCGCGCGCGACGGTCTCGGAGATGCGCGCGGGCTGCAATTCGCGGGTCTCGAACAACGAGGCATATTCTTCCGTCGTCACCATGCGCAGGCGCGCGAACAGCGCCACGACGTTGATGGCGAAGGCGACGAAGAACGGATAGCGCCAGCCCCAGTCGAAGAAGTCGTCGGCCGAGAGGTTACCGGCGAAATAGGCGAACAGCGCGCTCGCCACGATCAGGCCGAGCGGGGCGCCTAATTGCGGCACCATCGCGTACCAGCCGCGCTTGGAGGGCGGCGCGTTCAGGGCCAGGAGCGAAGCCATGCCGTCCCAGGCGCCGCCCCAGGCCAGACCCTGCGCGATACGCGCCAGCGCCAGCAGCCAGATCGCCGCAACGCCGATGTCGTGATAGCCGGGCAGGAACGCCAGCGCGACTGTGGCGGTGCCAAGCAGAAACAGCGCCGAGACCAGCTTGGCGGTTTTGCCGTACTCGCGATCGACCGTCATGAAAATGACGGTTCCGATCGGCCGGGCCACGAAGGCCAGCGCGAAGATCATGAAGGAATAGAGGGTGCCGGTCAGCTCGCTGGTGAACGGGAACACCAGGCGCGGGAATACGATCACCGAGGCGATCGCGTAGACGAAGAAGTCGAAGAATTCCGAGGTGCGGCCGATGATGACGCCGATGGCGATCTCGCCGGGACTGGCCTGGTCGTGGCCGTGCTCGCCCGAGTGGAGGTCTGCCATTGCAGGGGTCTGTGCCGTCGCCATTCGTGCGCCCTTAACGTCCTGAAAACCAAAGCCGACCGCCCGGCGGGGCGCCAGGCAATCTGCCCCTGTCTGACCCAACATTCCGCACTGCAACATTGGACAAATTGTCCAATGTCCGGATTGCTGCGCCGCAGCTACCCCTTGGGCCCGCAAAGGAAACTCATTCTCATAAGGCTCGGCCCGTGTCCCGTCTCAAGATCCTGGCGCTGCTACCCCTGGCAGCTGCGCTCAGCGGCTGCAACTACGTCGTGCTGGCGCCTGCCGGCGATATCGCAGCGCAACAGCGCGACCTCGTCATCATCTCCACCGTCCTGATGCTCCTGATCGTCGTCCCCGTGATGGCGCTGACGGTGCTGTTTGCCTGGCGCTACCGCCAGTCCAACACCTCGGCCCGCTACGAGCCGGATTGGGACCACTCGACCAAGCTTGAGCTGGTGATCTGGTCGGCGCCGCTGCTGATCATCATCTGCCTGGGCGCGCTGACCTGGATGGGCACGCATCTGCTCGACCCCTATCGCAACATCGGCCGCATCCATGCGGAACGCGCCGTGGACCAGTCCAAGGCTCCGCTCGTCGTCGATGTCGTCGCGCTCGACTGGAAGTGGCTCTTTATCTACCCCGATTACGGCATCGCCACCGTCAACGAGCTCGCCGCGCCGGTCGACCGCCCGATCAACTTCCACATCACCGCCTCCTCGGTGATGAACTCGTTCTACATCCCCGCACTCGCCGGTCAGATCTACGCGATGCCGGGCATGGAGACGTCGCTCCACGCCGTGATCAACCACGCCGGTACCTACAAGGGTTTTTCGGCGAACTACAGCGGCGCCGGCTTCTCTGGCATGCACTTCAACTTCCAGGGCCTCGACGACAAGGGCTTTGACGCCTGGATCGCGCAGGCCAAATCGGCCGGCGGCTCGCTCGGCCGCGCCGAATATCTCCAGCTCGAAAAGCCGAGCGAGAACGAGCCGGTGCGCCGCTGGGGCACCGTCGATTCCGACCTCTACCGCCTGATCCTCAACATGTGCGTCGAGACCGGCAAGATGTGCCAGAGCGAGATGATGGCGATCGACGCCAAGGGCGGCAACGGCCATGAGGGCCTGAACAACACCCTGCCGCTGGCCTACGACAAGTACGCCCGCCGCGGCAGCGCGCTCGGGCCCCAGCCAACCTTCGTCGCCGGCACCTGCACGCCCGATGCGCCGCAGGGCAGGACCACCGCCTCCATCACGGCACCCGCCGACACCGCGCCGCTGCTCGGTGCCGGCCTGAAGCGGCCGATCTTCACGCCGCTGAAGTCCTCGTTCTTCTTCCTCGGACAACGTCCGAAGTCAGACTCCTAAAGAGAGCTCGCATGTCTCCTGATCTTCTCAAGCTCATCTTCGGCCGTCTCGGCCTCGATTCGCTGCCGCTGCACGAGCCGATCCTGGTCGGCACCTTCGTGATGGTCGCGCTCGGCGGCGGCGCACTGTTCGCCGGCATCACCTATTTCCGCCTCTGGGGCTATCTGTGGCGCGAGTGGTTCACCACCGTCGACCACAAGCGCATCGGCATCATGTACATGATCCTCGGCATCGTGATGCTGCTGCGCGGCTTCGCCGACGCGCTCATGATGCGCGCGCAACAGGCGCTCGCGTTCAACGGTTCCGAAGGCTTCCTTCCCGCCCATCACTACGACCAGGTCTTCACCGCCCACGGCGTGATCATGATCTTCTTCGTGGCGATGCCGCTGGTCACCGGCCTGATGAACTATGTGGTGCCGCTGCAGATCGGCGCGCGCGACGTGTCGTTCCCGTTCCTGAACAATTTCAGCTTCTGGATGACGGTCGGCGGCGCAGTGCTGGTGATGGCTTCGCTGTTCATCGGCGAATTCGCCCGCACCGGCTGGCTGGCCTATCCGCCGCTGTCGAACATCGGCTACAGTCCTGACGTCGGCGTCGACTATTACATCTGGGCGCTGCAGGTCGCAGGCGTCGGCACGACCTTATCCGGCATCAACCTGATCTGCACCATCGTCAAGCTGCGCTGTCCCGGCATGACCATGATGAAGATGCCGGTGTTCACCTGGACCGCGCTCTGCACCAACATCCTGATCGTCGCCTCCTTCCCCGTCCTGACCGTCGTGCTCGCGCTGCTCTCGCTTGACCGCTACGTCGGCACCAACTTCTTCACGAACGATTTCGGCGGCAGCCCGATGATGTACGTGAACCTGATCTGGATCTGGGGTCATCCCGAGGTCTACATTCTGGTTCTCCCCGCCTTCGGCATCTTCTCGGAAGTGACCTCGACCTTCTCCGGCAAGCGGCTGTTCGGCTACACCTCGATGGTCTACGCCACGGTGGTCATCACCATCCTGTCGTACCTGGTCTGGCTGCACCACTTCTTCACGATGGGCTCGGGCGCCAGCGTCAACTCGTTCTTCGGCATCACCACGATGATCATCTCGATCCCGACGGGCGCGAAGATGTTCAACTGGCTGTTCACGATGTATCGCGGCCGCATCCGCTTCGAGCTGCCGATGCTGTGGACGATCGCCTTCATGCTGACCTTCGTGCTCGGCGGCATGACCGGCGTGCTGCTCGCAGTGCCGCCGGCCGACTTCGTCCTGCACAACAGCCTGTTCCTGATCGCGCACTTTCACAACGTGATCATCGGCGGCGTGGTGTTCGGCGCGTTCGCCGGCATCAACTACTGGTTCCCGAAGGCATTCGGCTTCAAGCTCGATGTGTTCTGGGGCAAGCTGTCGTTCTGGTTCTGGGTCACCGGCTTCTACATGGCCTTCATGCCGCTCTATGTGCTCGGCCTGATGGGCGTGACCCGCCGCCTGCGCGTGTTCGACGATCCGTCCTTGCAGATCTGGTTCGTCATCGCCGCGATCGGCGCCGGCCTGGTCTTCCTCGGCATCCTCTGCATGCTGATGCAGTTCGCAGTCAGTTTCCTCAAGCGCGAGCAGCTCAAGGACGTCACCGGCGATCCCTGGGATGCACGCACGCTGGAATGGGCGACCTCCTCGCCCCCGCCGGACTACAACTTCGCCTTCACCCCCGTCGTTCACGACAATGACGCGTGGTGGGACATGAAGAAGCGCGGCTATCAGCGTCCGCTCTTGGGGTTCAAGCCGATCCACATGCCCAGCAGCACCGGCACCGGCATCATCCTCGCCGGCCTCGCCACCGCGATGGGATTCGGCCTGATCTGGTACATCTGGTGGCTTGCCGCCGTGAGCTTCATCGCGATGCTCGCCGTCGGCATCGGTCACACCTTCAACTATCACCGCGACTTCGACATCCCGGCCGACGACGTCATCCGGACCGAGGACGCGCGCACCAAACTGCTCGCCGGAGCCAAGTAAATGACTGTCGCTGTCAATCCTAGCCAAACCGGCGAGCCGGTCTTCTATCTCGCCGACGAACACCCGCATCCGGAAGGCTACAGCACCCCGCTCGGCTTCTGGATCTACCTGATGAGCGACTGCCTCATCTTTGCGATGCTGTTCGCCACCTTCGGCGTGCTCGGCGCCAACTACGCCGCTGGGCCCGCGCCGAAGGACCTGTTCGAGCTGCCGCTGGTCGCGGTGAACACCTCGATGCTGCTGCTGTCGTCGATCACCTATGGCTTTGCCATGCTGACGATGCAGCAGAACAAGATCGCCCAGACCCAGATGTGGCTGGCGATCACCGGCCTGTTCGGCCTCGCCTTCATCGGCATCGAGCTCTCCGAGTTCGCCCACATGATCCATGAAGGGGCGACCCCGCAGCGCAGCGCCTTCCTGTCCTCCTTCTTCACGCTGGTCGGCACCCACGGCCTGCACGTCTCCTGCGGCCTGATCTGGCTGGTGACCCTGATGGTGCAGGTCTGGAAGTTCGGCCTGATCGAAGCCAACCACCGCCGCCTGATGTGCCTGTCGATGTTCTGGCACTTCCTGGACGTGGTCTGGATCGGCGTCTTCACCTTCGTCTATCTCCTGGGAGTTCTGCGATGAACACCGATACCCACGCCGCCCACGCGGACGGCCATCACCACGGCGACGACCACGCCCACGGCACGTTCTCGACCTACATGCTCGGCTTCGTGCTCTCGGTCGTGCTGACCGCGATCCCGTTCTGGCTGGTGATGAGCGGCGCGCTGCCGAGCAAGCAGATCACCGCGCTCGTCATCATGGCCTTCGCTGTCGTGCAGATCGTCGTGCACATGATCTACTTCCTGCACATGAACACCAAGTCCGAGAACGGCTGGAGCATGATGGCGCTGATCTTCACCATCGTCATGGTGGTGATCGCGCTGTCCGGCTCGCTGTGGGTGATGAACCACCTCAACAGCAACATGATGCCGATGCACCAGATGACGGGAATGAAGTAAGCGAGACTCCGAAGTGAGCAAGGCTTGGAAGTGAGCAAGGCTTGAAAGTGAGCAAGGCTTGGACCGTGACAGGCAGGAACAAGGACGCGCGTCGCAAGGCTGCGCGTCCGCGCCTGTGGCTCACGGTTCTCTCGCTCGCGGCCTTTGCACTTCTGATCGCACTCGGCGTCTGGCAGATCGAACGGCGCACCTGGAAGCTGGCGCTGATCGACCGCGTCGAGCAGCGCGTCCATGCCCCGGCCCAGCCGATCCCGTCGCCCGCGGCCTGGCCGGCCGTCTCCACCGCAAACGACGAATACAGGCATGTCAGCCTCACCGGCCGCTTCCTGCATGACCGCGAGACACTGGTTCAGGCGGTCACCGAGGAAGGCCCCGGCTATTGGGTGCTGACGCCGCTTCAGCGCGGCGACGGCACGCTGGTGCTGGTCAATCGCGGCTTCGTGCCGTCCGAGCGGCGCGACGCATCGACGCGCCAGAGCGGCAATCCGAACGGCCAGGTCGAGATCACGGGCCTGCTCCGCATGACGGAGCCGAAGGGCGGATTCTTGCGGAACAACGTGCCCCAGCACAACCGCTGGTACTCGCGGGATGTCGCCGCGATTGCGGCAGCGCGCGGCCTCCACGATGTCGCGCCGTTCTTCATCGATGCTGACGCCGGATCACAAACCACCGGCGCGCCGATCGGCGGATTGACCGTGATCCGCTTTCCCAATAACCACCTGATCTACGCGCTGACGTGGTTTGCCCTGGCTTTCATGCTGGCCGGTAAACTTTTCGTCACATTCGGCGGCGGGCTGTTCCGCCGCAAGCGCTTCGTCCACGAACCGGCCGGCGGCTCCGATGCCACCGCCCGCAGGACGGGATCAGATGCTGGAACGATCGTCGAATCTACCTGACGACGGAATGACGCATGACGCCGTCACGCTGCAATCGCAGGCGGACGCGCGCAGCGAGCTGATCGGCGTTGCGCCGACCGACGACGAGACCAACCGCAAGAACATGGCGCTGCTGATCCAGCTGCGCTGGACCGCGGTGGTCGGCCAGATCGTGACCATCGGCGGCGTGCATTTTGGCCTGGGTATTCCCCTGCCATTGGAACGGATGGGCGCGGTGATCGGCGCGCTGCTGCTGCTCAACGTCTCCAGCCTCGTCTGGGTGCGCCATCGCGCCGCGATCACCAACAACGAGCTGCTGGTCGCCTTGATGCTCGATGTCGCGGCGCTGACGGCGCAGCTCTACCTCAGCGGCGGCGCCACCAATCCCTTCACCTCGCTGTTCCTGCTCCAGGTCACGCTGGGCGCGGTGCTGCTTAATGCCCGTTCGACCTGGTCGCTGGTCGCACTGACCTGCGCGAGTTTCATCTGGCTGACCATGGCCTACCGGCCGCTCGACCTGCCGCCGAACCCGATCAGCGAGGCCTACAGTCTCACCGTGACCGGCATGCTGCTGGGCTTCGTCCTCAACGCCGTGCTGCTGGTCGTGTTCGTCACCCGGATCAACAGGAATTTGCGCGAGCGCGATGCGCATCTGGCGGCACTGCGCCAGCATGCGGCCGAGCAGGACCACATCGTCCGCATGGGCCTGCTCGCCTCCGGCGCGGCGCATGAGCTCGGCACACCGCTCGCCTCGCTGTCGGTCATCCTCAGCGACTGGCGCCGCATGCCCGATCTCGCCGCCGATCAGGAACTTGCCGAGGATCTCGCGGAGATGGAAACCTCTCTGCAACGCTGCAAGACCATCGTGACGGGCATCCTGGTGTCGGCGGGCGAAGCGCGCGGCGAAGGTTCCTCGCCGACGACGGTGACGGCCTTCGTCACCGCGCTGGTGAACGAGTGGCGCGACGCACGCTCGGCCCGCACGCTCTATTTCGTCAACACGTTCGGCGAGGACGTCGCGATCGTCTCTGACATCGCGCTGAAGCAAGTGATCTTCAACGTGCTCGACAATGCCTATGAGGTCTCGCGCGAATGGGTGGAGCTGCTGGCCGAGCGCGAGGGCGACAATCTCGTGCTGTCGATCAGCGATCGCGGCCCGGGCTTTGCGCCGGAGATGCTGGCGCAGCTCGGAAAACCCTATCACTCGAGCAAGGGCCGCGCCGGCGGCGGGCTCGGCCTGTTCCTGGTGGTGAACGTCGTGCGCAAGCTCGGCGGCAGCGTGACCGCCGAGAACCACAGGAAGCGTGGCGCCACCGTCCGCCTGACGCTGCCGCTCGCAACGCTCGCGATCGGAGGAAATTTTGACGCCTGACCGTTCGCTCATCGTCGTCGAGGACGATGCCGGCTTCGCGCGCACGCTGAAACGCTCGTTCGAGCGCCGCGGCTACGACGTCGTCCTCGCAGCTTCGATCGAAGAGGTGCGGAAGGTGCTGGAGGAGCGATCCTTTGGACACGCGGTGGTCGATCTCAAGCTCGGCGGCGCCTCGGGCCTCGCCTGCGTCGAGCTGCTGCACACGCATGATCCGGAGATGCTGATCGTGGTGCTGACCGGCTTTGCCAGCATCTCCACCGCCGTCGAGGCGATCAAGCTCGGCGCCTGCCACTACCTGGCAAAGCCGTCGAACACCGACGATATCGAAGCCGCCTTCAACAAGGCCGAAGGCAACGCCGAAGTCGCCCTCGATGCACGGCCGACCTCGATCAAGACGCTGGAATGGGAGCGCATCCACCAGACGCTGATCGAGACCGATTTCAACATCTCGGAAGCGGCGCGACGATTGGGCATGCACCGGCGCACGCTGGCAAGAAAGCTCGAGAAGCGGCCGGTGAAGTGAGCCTAGGACGACGCCGTCGCGAGCTTGCCGACCTCGGAGAGAAGCAACTTCAGGATCGGGGATTGATTCGCCTTGTGATAGGCGACAACGAGATCAAGCTTGGGTGCTTCTCCCCGCACCGGCCGGGTGGTGATCGTCTCCGGCAGATATCGCTTGGTGTAGGCCGGCAGCATCATGACGCCGCGCGTGGAGGCGATCATGGAGATCGCGTGGACGACATTGTGGACTTCGCGGTCTGGCTTGAGGTCGATTCCGGTCCGGCTGAAATAATCCAGAACGATACGACGAACCGCGGGAGCGGATTTGGACGGTAGGTAGAAGGTCTCGTCCCTGATCTCCTCGGGCGCCACCGCGGCTTGCGATGCCAGCCGATGGTCGCTCGGAAAGACGAAGACCAGCGGATCGGTGCGCACGCGCCGGCAGACCAGATCTTCCATGTGCTCCTCCGGCCGGATGAAGGCAGCATCGAGCTTTCGCCGCATCAGGGCCTTGGCAAGCGAGGGCGAATAATCGCTCGACAGGCGGATATCGATGCCGGGAAATGCGTCGCGCAGAATGCGATCCACCTCGGGCAGCAGGTCGATTTCGGCGCCCGACAGAAAGCCCAACGAGAAAGCGGGCTGCGGGGGCTGCGCGGCACGGAGCGCCGCTTCCTTGGCAGCCTCCGCCTGAAGCAGCGCCATTCTGGCGTGCTCGAGAAAGGCCTTGCCGGCCGCCGTCAGCGCGATGCCTTGGGCGCTGCGGTTCATCAAGGGAACGCCGACCTCCCGTTCGAGGTCCCGGATTTGCCGGCTGAGCGACGGCTGCGACGTGTGCAGCTTCTGCTCGGCCGCAACAGTCAAACTGCCTGCATCGGCAACGGCGACGAAATAGCGGAGATGCCGAAGCTCCATCGCGATCTCCCATATCTTGCAGGCATGGGGCCAGCTTACAAAGTCTTTTTCCAAGCGGCCAGCTGCCCGTATAGCCGGCGTGAACGAGGTCTGCCTGGCAGGCAGAGGCGCACGGGAGCGAGCTTCACATGCTCAAGAGCATTCAGACGTCGCTGCTGATCCTCGCGCTGGCGGGATCTGGCGAAGTGGCTGCGCAATCCTCCAACACGCAGGCAAAGGCAAACAGCATGGAACTGGATGTGACAGGATTGAAGCAGGCGTTGCTCGGCGACTGGGAAAGCATCGCACCGGAGGTGCGCCCGAGCGCGGCGAAGAACGCCGATGGCACGCTCAAGCCGTTCTATCTCAAGCGGGCCTTCAAATATCTCCCCTCCGACCGTTTCGAGCTCGAGATCGTCAACTCGGCCGATCCCTACAGCGCCGTGCCGCTCGCGCGGATCAGGATTGGCGGCCATATGCTGTGGAGGGGTGCGCATCCCATCGCTCCGGGCGCGCAGAAGGTCGACTTCGTTGCCGACGAGACCTACGAGGTTACACCGCTGGCACAGGGATTCGCCGATGTGCTCAACAAGGTCGCCGCGGTCGGATATGCACCGTGGGCCGTAGGCGCGCCTCAGAGCATCTTCGGCAAGACCTTCGCTCCCTTCGGTCTCGCCGAGGCCACGAACTTCATGGAATATGATCTCGTCTATCTCAGGGGCGACCTCCTGTTCTGGGGCGCCCGCAACATCGACGGCCGTGGCTTTGACACCGAGCAGAACCGGCCGACCAATTTGCAGATTCCGCTGATCAGGAAGTGACTCGGGTCAAGTTCGTCACACTCTCCCTCGACGCGATGCCCCCGACACGGGGCCTGAACACCCGTGGCCGTGCGAACGCATGGATTGCACCGTCACAAAGTCTGATCCACTCAAAACAAAAAAGCCCGGCCAACCGGCCGGGCTTTTGATTGCTTGCGATCGACGCGAGACGCTTACGCGGCCTCGTCGGCGACGGCGGTGTCGTCGCCATCGGTATCGCCGTCGGCATCCGCCTCGCCCTCGCCGTCGGCGGCTTCCGCCTTGGCGTTGGTGCGGCGCGGGCTCTTGGCGAGCTGGGCCTCGATCTCCTTGACCGCTTCGGTCTCGGTCGAGTGCTGCACAACCGCGATCTCGCGGGAGAGACGATCGAGCGCCGCTTCATAGAGCTGACGTTCAGAGTACGACTGCTCGGGCTGCGACTCGGAACGGTAGAGGTCGCGCACGACTTCCGCGATCGCGACGATGTCGCCCGAATTGATCTTTGCTTCGTATTCCTGGGCGCGGCGCGACCACATGGTGCGCTTGACGCGGGCGCGGCCCTTCAGCGTCTCCAGCGCCTTCTTCACCAGCGCGGGGTCGGACAGCTTGCGCATGCCGACGTTCGCAACCTTGGCGGTCGGCACGCGCAGCGTCATCTTGTCCTTGATGAAATTGATGACGAACAGCTCGAGCTTCGCACCGGCGATCTCCTGCTCCTCGATGGCCAGGATCTGGCCAACGCCGTGAGCGGGATAGACGACGAATTCGTTGGCCTTGAAGCCCTGGCGCTGGGTCACGACCTTCTTTTCCTCGACCTTCGGCGCGGGTGCAGCAGCCTTCACGGCCGGCTTCGCAGCAGCAACGGGGGCTTTGGCAGGGGCGGCAGCAACAGGAGCCTTCGGAGCAACGGGCTTGGCAGCGGAAGCCTTGGCAGCAGCAGGCTTGGCAACGGTCGCTTTCGCGGCCGGTTTGGCAGTCTTGTGAGGCATTGCGCTTCTTTTGTTCTTCGAGGACTTTGCAGCCGGTGCCTTAGTCGCGGTCCGACCCTTGGATGCGCTACGGCTGGCCGCGGCGACTTTTTTGGCCTCCTTATGGGAAGCCCTCGCTGAAGTACTCTTTTTACGCGTTTTCTGTGACACAGCCTGCGCGCGGAAACTGCCACGCCCCTGTTCGACATTTGGTTTCACGGGAACCCAACGGGGCCAACTGGGCTGACGGGGTTCAGCTTAATGTGCTCAATATAGCACATTTCCCGCAAAAATCAATGATTTAGGGGTCTTGAGGGCTGGTTTTCGGCGCTGACGAAGGTATTAGGGTTAAGTTTGGGCGAGAATTAGTCTCCCGAGCCCGGGTTCGGAGAAAAATATTTCTCGAACTTGCCGTCCTGACCGTCGAATTCCTTCGCGTCGGGGGGTGATTCTTTCTTCTGGGTGATGTTCGGCCAGCTTTTGGCGTAGTCGGCATTGACCTGGAGCCACTTTTCGAGGCCCGGTTCCGTGTCCGGCTTGATCGCGTCGGCGGGGCATTCCGGCTCGCACACGCCGCAGTCGATGCACTCGTCAGGATGGATGACGAGCATGTTCTCGCCCTCGTAGAAACAGTCGACCGGGCAGACCTCGACGCAGTCGGTATACTTGCACTTGATGCAGGCTTCAGTGACGACGTAAGTCATCCAACGCTCCGAAAAGCTCTTTTAAAAGTCGCGGCTTGCGTAGCGCGGATGGCCGGGCGCCGCAAGGTCGGGAACGGCCGATCATGACGGCTTTGCGCTTTGATCGGCCAAGAAATGAACTCAAAGCGCAATTAATTGCGCTTCGCTTCGCTCAGCTCCTCGTAGAGCACGCGGGCCGAGGCGGCATCGCCGCGGCGCTCGTTGAAAGCGGTTACTTTCAGCACGCGCACGGTGCGATCGAGCGCGATCGTGATCACGTCGCCGATCTTGATCGCATGGCCCGGCGACTTCTCGCGCGTACCGTTGATGCGAACGTGGCCGGACTCAACAAGCTCAGCCGCGGAGGTGCGCGCCTTCACCACCCGCGCGTGCCACAGCCATTTGTCGAGTCGCTGCCGCTCGGTCGTGGGATCACTCCTTGCGACCGGACAGCTGCTCTTTCAGCGCAGCAAGCTTTGCGAAGGGCGAGTTCGGATCGGCCGGACGATCGCGCTCGCGCGGGTTCGCGCTCGAGGCGTAGGGGCGCAGCGACGGCCCGCCCTGACGGTCGCGGCCCTTGTCGCGGTCACGACCGCGATTGTCGCGGCCCTTGTCGCGATCTCCGCCGAACTTGCCCTTGTTGCGATCGCGATCCTTGTTGTCGCGATCCTTGCCCTCGAAGCGGCGGTTCTTGTCGTCGCGCCCCTCTTGGCGCGGCGCGCCTTCGCCACCTTCGCGCGGCTTGCGGAAATCCTTTGCCCCATCTCTGCGATGACCGCCGCCGTGACGATGACGCTCGCCGCGCTTCTCGCCGTCAGCAGCCTGCGCTGCTTCGCCTTCCGCTGGTGCAGCACCCGCCTCTGCGCCCGCCTGCGGACGCGGCTGATGGTGACGCTGGTGGCGATGGCGCTCGTGGCGCGGCTTGCGATCCTCGTGACGGCCGCCGGGACGCCAGACCTCGACGAGCTCGGGCTCGGCAGGCGCAGCGGCAGCCTCGACCGGCGCGGCCGCATCAGCGGATGCAGCGGCTTCCGTTGCAGCGGCCTCGGCAGGAGCGGCTTCCGCAGCCTCGGTGGGCCCAGCAGCAGCCTCTTCCGCCGGCGGCGCGATGCCGGGGGCATCCTCGGGCGTGACGGGGGCTTCCGGCGATGCTTCGAGCGCCGGCTCTTCATGCGCGGGCTCGTCGTGCTGCTCCATGCCGGGCGCGTCTTCGACGGTGACTGGCTCGGCGGCGGCTTCGACCGCGGTGTCCGCGGTCGCGGCGGCGTCATCGGTCGCAGTCGGTTCAGTCGGAGCCTCTGCGCTTGCTTCAGCAGCCGGCGTCTCCGCAGCAGGCGCAGCCACCGGCTTCGGCGGCAGCGGCGCACGCTTCTCCATGCGATAGCCGAGCGCGCGCAGCACCGAGGCGAAATCCTCGCCGGCCGAGCCGGTGAGCGAGGTCATCGCCTGCGTCACCACAAAGCTGCGGCCGTCAAACGCGCCGGCGGGCTTTTCGCCGGGCGAGTTCTCGCGCCAGGCCAGCGCCGGGCGGATCAGATCGGCAAGGCGCTCCAGAATGTCGACGCGCACCGCGCGCTCGCCGGCCTGCTTGTAGCCGAGCACGCGATAGGCATCGCGCGGCAGCTGCTTGTCGACCGGGAACGAGGTGCGGCCCGAAGATGCCAGATGCTGCGCGCCCGACAGCGAGGACAGATCGACATTGTCCTGCTTCAGCGCCCACAGCAGCGCGGCCAGCGCGCGTCCGGCGGGCTTCAGCAGGCCGGGGAAATAGATGTGATAGGCGCCGAAACGGACGCCGTATTTGCGCAACACGGCGCGCGAAGGCTGGTCGAGATCCTTCAGCTCGTTGGCGATCTTGGGACGCTCGAGCACGCCGAGCGCCTCGACCAGCTGATAGGCGATGCCGCGGGCAATGCCGGTGACGTCCTCGGCCTTCGAGAGCTCGAACATCGGCCCGAGCAGCTTTTCGATATGCGTCTTGAGCCAGAGCTCGAGCCGGGCCTGCACCTTCTCACGCGGCGCACCGGTGAGGCGCTCGTCGGAGATGATGCGAATGCGCGGATGCAGCGCCTCCTCCGCGGCGGACAGGCGCGCCACGGCGTCGCCGGTCCAGCGGATCGTGCCTTCCGAGGTCAGCACGAACTGATCGTCCGGCGCATTGCCCAGCTTTTCGGCGCGCGCGTTGATCTCGCCGGCGAGCACCGCTTGCGCTGCAGCCTGCAAGGCTTTCGCATCGGAGCCTGCTTCCGCCGCATCCGGTGCAAAGGTGAAGCCATCGAGGCGGCCGATGACATGGCCTTCGACGATGACTTCGCCGGTCTTGCCGATTTCAGTATTCAAGCTCGTGTTCTCCCGCAGGCGGCGCATCAATACACTGGTCCGGCGATCAACGAAACGCTCAGTCAAGCGTTCATGGAGCGCATCCGATAATTTATTTTCGACCTCCCGCGCGATCCCCTGCCAGCGTTCGGGGTCTTTCAGCCAGTCCGGGCGGTTGGCGACGAAGGTCCAGGTGCGGATCTGGGCGATCCGGGCCGACAGCGTGTCGATGTCGCCGTCGATGCGGTCGGCCTGGTCCACCTGGGCGGCGAACCAGGAATCGGGGATGCAGCCCTTCTGCATCAGGAAGCCGTACAGCGTGGTGACGAGCTCGGCATGGGCCGCCGGCGACAGTTTTCGGTAATCGGGGACCTGGCAGGCCTCCCACAGCCGTTCCACCGCGGCCTTGCCATGCGCGATATCGCGCACCTCGACGTCGCGGGCGGCATGGTCGAGCACGCGCATGTCCTCGGCGATCGGCGCGCGCGTCAGCGCCTCATGGCCGGGCGACTGGTTCAGGGACACCTGGAGCGCGCCGAGGGAGGCGAAATCCAGCTTCGCATTGCGCCATTGCAGCATCTTCACGTTGTCGAAGGTGTGGTTCTGCAGCGCGTTGACGAGCTCGGGCTCGAACGGCCCGCAGCGGCCCGTCGTGCCAAAAGTACCGTTGCGCGTGGCGCGCCCCGCACGCCCGGCGATCTGCGCGAACTCGGCCGGCGTCAGGCGGCGGAACTGGTAGCCGTCGAACTTGCGGTCGGAGGCGAAGGCGACGTGGTCGACGTCGAGATTGAGGCCCATGCCGACGGCGTCGGTGGCGACGAGGTAATCGACATCGCCGTTCTGGAACATCTCCACCTGCGCATTGCGCGTGCGGGGCGAGAGCGATCCCAGCACCACGGCCGCGCCGCCATGCTGGCGGCGGATCAGCTCGGCGATGGCGTAGACCTCGTCTGCCGAGAACGCGACGATGGCGGTGCGGCGCGGCTGGCGCGTGATCTTGCGGTCGCCGGCGAATTCCAGCTGCGACAGGCGCGGCCGCGTGATCATGGACACGCCCGGCAGCAGCCGCTCGATGATCGGGCGCATCGTGGCGGCGCCCAGCAGCAGCGTCTCGTCGCGGCCGCGGCGGTTGAGGATGCGGTCGGTGAAGACGTGGCCGCGCTCCAGGTCAGACGCGATCTGGACCTCGTCGACGGCGAGGAAGGAGACGTCGAGGTCGCGCGGCATCGCCTCGACGGTGGAGACCCAATAGCGCGGGTTCTTCGGCTTGATCTTCTCCTCGCCCGTGATCAGCGCGACGGCCTCGCTGCCGACCCGCGCGGCGATCTTGTTATAGACCTCGCGCGCGAGCAGCCGCAGCGGCAGCCCGATCACGCCAGAGGGATGCGCGAGCATCCGCTCGATGGCGAGATGGGTCTTGCCGGTGTTGGTCGGCCCGAGCACTGCAGTGACGCCTGCGCCGGGTGCGCGCTCGGAGGCGAAGGGGGAGGAGGAGAAGGCCATGTCTGGGGATTAGGTAGTGGCGATTTGGGCGAATGTCAGTGCTGCTTTGGGGTGTGTTGAGGGCTGGGAGGTGTCGGCCATGCCTCCGAACGCTACGCTGCAGCCAAGCATTCCACTGTCATGCCCCGGCCTGCCGCCTTCGCCAAGGCTTCGGCGGGCCGAGCACCCCCCTGAGCCCCGGCGTAGCCTTGGCGGAGCCGGGACCGGGCCATCCAGTACGCCGCGGCCTGTCCGCTCAACCACAACGGCCTCGGCGTACTGGATCGCCCGGTCAAGCCGGGCGATGACACCGAGCGTGTGGGAGCGCACTCCCCAAACCTCGCGCAACTGTCTCACTTTGCGACGCTTTTCCCGTTGGCTTTAAGCTTCGGAACGACTCTAGAACGAATCGCGGCCGAATCGCTGACTCCCGCTGAAGTCCTGTTCCGTTCACGGCACATGTCGCGGGACTCTTATTGGTTGCGCACTAGATGGAGTTTTGCCCTGCCGCACAAGCGGCGTTTCGATAACCGGTTCCTTAAAATTGGGGACGGCGCGGAGTCGAATCAGAATCGGGCAGGAGTCAAATGGATTCCCGGGATCACGACCCCCAAACTCATTTTCGCAAAAACAACCCCATGCACAGTAGACATGCCGTTGAAAGGATTACATTTCTTTCCAGCCAAATTGCCTCTCCGTCATTCCGGCGCGCGACGCGGTCTTTCCGTCATCCTGAGGTGCGAGTGGCGCGTTGCGCAGCATCGCGCCGGGAGCCTCGAAGGATGGACGGCCCGGATGCGGCGGCACGCACGGATATTCCCTGCGGGAACAGCCGGGCTGTCGCCCTTCGAGGGCCGCTGAAGAAGCGGCCACCTCAGGGTGACGGTCTCTAAGGGGGAATGCGCAGCTAAAGCTCTACTGCGTCTTGGCGACCTTTGGCGGCTGGGCTGACGTGATGAAGCTGGTCGCTTCCAGCATGGCCGGGCCGAGCGGCGTCGGCACTTTCAGCCAGAACGGGACCAGGATGCGCGTGCCCGCGACGGGGGCGAAGGCGATCTCGATGTTGCGCTGGGCGGCGAGGTATTTGATCACGGGACGGTCGGGAATGTAGCCCGCCACGGGCACGAAATAGAGCGCGCAGACCACGACCGGGCCCCTGTAGCCCTTCTCCGCCTTCACGCTCTCCATGCGCTTGAAATCGAGTTTCAGCTCATAGCGCATGCGGCCGTCGAACACCGGCGCGGCGTTGTGGCAGGCGTCCGGGCTCACGGGATCGCCGGTGCCGGGCACGCGCAGCAGCGAGGCCGTCATCGGATCCCAGACGCCGCGGCGATGCGCATCGGTGACGACGATGCGGTCGGCATCGACCGGCGGCTCCGGCACGATGCCGAACTCCTTCACATTGCCCTTGTCGAGCGTGATGCGGATCTCTTCGGTCTTCTTCGAGGTGGTGGTGGAGGCCTGGTAGCCGGTCGCGACCAGCGCGCCGTTGACCACCCTACCTTGCGAGGCGCCGGTGCCGGACCCGCCCGCGAACGATTTCAGCAGCCCCGTGGTGCCGCCGCTTGCCGCGGCCGCGAACACGTCGTCCCCGATGTCGATGTTCCAGGCGCCCTTGCCGACGGGAATGCCCGCCAGCGTCGCCTCATACTGCGCCTCGAGCTTGCCCTGCGCCGCGACAGGCTCCGCGCCCCACGCCACGACGAGCCCGCAAAGGACTGCGAAGGCCAGCCGGCCGGCGGAGCGCAGACTGGCTGAGCCGTGACTGACCAAGCCTTGGAGCCAAAGTCGGGGGGATGTGAGCACGAAACAATCCAATCGGGGCGCGAACGGTTGTTACTTAAGCCAAAAACCGCGGCAAACAATGTGTCCGGGCGTCAAGGCATGCGGAACTCCATTTGATACTTCGGGGGTGAATACGCCCTTTATGTGATGGTAAGGCACTTCAATCATTGCCGTTTTGGTGATCGGGGGTGTGTCAGGGACGCGCACCTCGCCCGACCCATTCCGCCGTCATGCCCCGGCTTGACCGGGGCATCCAGTACGCCGTAGCCCCTCGGCTCCAGCCGCTCCGCCGCGGAGTACTGGATCGCCCGGTCAAGCCGGGCGATGACACCTGTTGTGGGGGATGCCGCGGAGCATGAATCCCAGCCCAAAACCTTGACTGCCCGCCCCTTCCCCCCTATACGTCCGCCCGCTCCCTGCAAGGACACAGAATTAGCCCCCGTGGCGCCCAAAATGGCGGCCGCAAATCGTTTGGGGGACAGAAGAGGATTTCTACCATGTCTCGCCGCTGCGAACTGACGGCCAAGGGCCCCCTCGTCGGCCACAAGGTCAGCCACTCCAACATCAAGACCAAGCGCCGCTTCCTGCCGAACCTCGTCAACGTGACGTTCATCAGCGAAGCGCTCGGCCGCAACGTGCGCCTGCGCGTCTCCACCAACGCGGTCAAGAGCGTCGACCACAATGGCGGCCTCGACCCCTTCCTGCTCAAGGCCAAGGCCGACGTCCTGTCGCCGCGCGCCCTCGAGCTGAAGCGCGCCATCCAGAAGAAGGTCGGCCCGACGGCCGCGCCGGCGAAGAAGGCCAGCTAATCCAATTTTGAAATCGGGCGGGGGCTAAGTTGCGTCGCGTGGCGTAGTCTTAGCCAGTAGAGTTTTGCGTCGCGGCCGGATCGAAAGATCCGGCCGTTTTTGTTTTTGGGGGGTGCGCTAGGCACTCTCCGCTTCCACAAACCTGTGTTTAATCGTCTCGCCCCAAAGTTATACCGCACCAACTCACCCGAAAAGGTTGTATCCGTCCTTATTGCTCGTTTTCCATTTTATGAGCTGAGGATTGCGTCAATGTCAGCTTCGTTTTCGGAAGTGACCAAACAACTCTTGGCCGGCCAAAGCGTGGCTTGGCAGAAATTCGGCGACCACAAAGCAGGGAGTATAAGGCTAGAAAAGCCTGAACAGCGTCGCCTGCTTGAGTTCTTATTAAGCGCTGACACTGACAAGGTTGCTAGCGGTGACGAAAGTCTTTTCAGCAGCCTGGTCGCGGTGTGGGAGAACAAAGAGCACGATCCGGCGAATGTGGCGGCGGCGGCGCCAACCTCATCCGACAATAAGTCTTGGCGTCTCACACGTGTTGAAGCTTCCGGCTTCGGCGGTCTTACTATTTTTGGCGGCAAACCTTTCGATCTATATGTCGGCGGACACAATTGGTGCCTAGAAGGCCAAAACGGATCCGGCAAAACATCGCTGGTTAGCGCAATTCTGTGGGCACTGACGGGCTATCGCATTCGAGAACACGAAGGGCCCGTGCTCGAACGAGGGTTGCGCGAAGACGTTGAAGGCGAGGACGGGAAACGGATTGGGACGTGGCCTCCTCTAGCGGCTTATCCGACCAAAGTTGCCGACCTGCAGAAATCTGCCGATGTTTCGGTTCGCCTAACCTTCGCTTCCAACGACAACAGCACCGTAACCGCTTTTCGTCGGATCGTTAGCGCCCCCCAAGGAGATCCAACATCAGAAGAACAAATCGATCCCGCGATTGTTGATGCGCTTCGACTCGCCGAGATCGGCATACTTATGCCAGCACGCATCACCAAAATCGGCTTCGGCAAAAGCAGCCTAACTCTGTATGAGGCCGTTAAACAGCTCACTGGCCTCGACCGACTATCTGACATCGCAGACGGCTGCGCGGCATTTGGGGCCGCCAACCGAAAGTTCATGAAATACGCAAAAGATAATCGCATCGATCTGCACGAAAATCGGTTCCACGAAAACATCGACAAGGCAAAGCAACTCGCAAACGAGTTCGATTTTGCGTTGCCGTCTCCTTTGACGCTCGAGGCGCGAATAGATGTTTCACTCAAAGAGTCGGCGCGATTGAGCCCGTCGCACTGGACGGACAATTCCTCATGACGAATACTAAGTCGATCAAGGCAAATGAGATAACGACGCTAGATGGGAGACTCATTGTGGCCATCGACGAGGATGGCGCGCGCTACTTCAAGCGGCTGCGCTGTCATGGCGCTCTAGTGGTCTTGGAGAGCCTAAATCCAGATGGACTGACACCCGCTGAATTACTCAGTTTGGATGGATCACATTCATTCCCGAGGCTAATGGAAGCACTCGAAGCTGTGGGCATCCTCTTCGAGCTACCAAACAACTAATTCGCGAGCACAAGACCGAACCCAGTCGGCACGATGACGGCGCCGGCAAACAGCGCCTCGCCCGTTAACCGTCCGTTAACCAACGCAGCCTAGCCTGCGGTAATCGTCCAGCCATCATTAGCTCGAAATGCCTTCCCGGTTTGCTCCAGGAGAAGCGCCGATGTGCGTTGCGTTGTTGACGTATGCCGATCTCAGTGCCCGCCTCAATATCTCGCGCGAGGCCGCGCGTGCCCTGGCGAGACGTCGCCGTTTGCCGCGCTCGCGGTCGGAGGACGGCAAGGCGCTCGTGAGCGTCGATCTCTCCGAACTCCGCTACACGCCCCGCCCGCGGCGGGCCCGCCGGGCGGACCACGTCGATGCCTCCCTGGCAAGGGTCGAGACATTGGAGCCATTTCCGTTCCGACAAGATCGGAACGGGGCTCCAGATTCCTGTTCTGACGCGTTTTCCTTGCGCGAACCGGTACCCACCTCGCTCGAAAACGCTATGGAGACCGAAGCATTCAAGGCGGAGATCGCGCGGCTCGAAGACGTCGCAGCCGCCTACAGGGCCGTGTTCGAGCGCGAGCGCGAGCGCGCCGATCGCCTTGCCGTCGAGCTGCTGCAGGCGGCCGCCGAGACGGCGGCAGCCAATGCGTGGGCGGCACGACTGGAAGACGAAGTGGCGGACTTACGGACCGGTCGCCAGGCTGGCGGCACGACCGCGGGAGCCGCGCGTCGATTGGGACATCTGGCCGCGGCCATCGTGGGCGCAGACCGCGCGGCTCGCAGATAGCACTCGAACCCTTCTCCATCCCGGCCTGCCGGAGCAATCGCGAGGACAGAATGACTGGCATGACCGATATTCACGAGATGAAGGCGCGCATTGTCGTGTTCGGAGTGGGCGGCGCCGGCGGCAATGCCGTCAACAACATGATCACATCCGGGCTGCAGGGGGTCGACTTCGTCGTCGCCAATACCGACGCGCAGGCGCTTGCGATGTCGAAGGCGCCGCGCCTGATCCAGCTGGGCACCCAGGTCACCGCAGGCCTCGGCGCCGGCTCGCAGCCCGAATTGGGACGCGCCGCAGCCGAGGAGGTCATCGATACGATCCGCGATCAGTTGACCGGCGCGCACATGGTGTTCGTGACGGCCGGCATGGGCGGCGGCACCGGCACCGGGGCCGCCCCCATCATCGCCAGGACCGCGCGCGAGCTCGGCATCCTCACGATCGGCGTTGTCACCAAGCCATTCTACTTCGAGGGCCAGCGCCGCATGCGCTTTGCCGAAGCCGGCATCGAGGAGCTGCTGAAGACGGTCGACACCCTGCTGATCATCCCGAACCAGAACCTGTTCCGGGTGGCCAGCGCAAAGACCACGTTCGCCGATGCCTTCGCCCTTGCCGACCAGGTGCTTTATTCGGGCGTGGCCTGCATCAGCGACCTCATCGTCAAGGAAGGCCTGATCAATCTCGATTTTGCCGACGTCCTCTCCGTGATGCGGGAGAAGGGCAAGGCCATGATGGGACGGGGCGAGGCTTCCGGCGAGAAGCGCGTGCTCGCTGCCGCCGTGGCGGCCATTTCCAATCCGTTGATCGAGAACCCCTCGATCAAGCGCGCCAGCGGCCTCATCATCTCCATCACCGGCGGCAAGGATCTCATGCTGTACGAAGTCGACGAAGCCGCAACGCGGATTCGCGACGAGGCCGACCCGGACGCCAACATCATCGTCGGCGCCTCGTTCGATGAAAGCCTCGAAGGCATCGTCCGCGTCTCGGTGGTGGCGACCGGGATCGACAATGTCGACCCGGCGCAGCTGGCGGCGCCGGTGGAAACCGCACTCACGCAGCTCGCCGGCAGGCTGCGCGACGACAGCCGCCGCATCGCCGATCGCATCGAGCAGCGCAGTGCGCCGCTTCCGCACGTGGAAAGCCCGCCGCTCCGCCCGGCGGCCGGCCGACCCGCAGTGCAACCGGCAAGGCCCGATCCGGAATATGCGCGCCGCGCGGCTCAACAGCCGCTCGATCCCTACGGCCGCACCTCTCCGCGCAATATAGCCGACGAAGACCTTCTCGACATCCCGGCCTTCCTGCGCCGCTCGGCTAATTGAGCGGGCGCGGGGGGTTATCTGTCTACCGCGGGGCAATCGCTCGAGCGCGATGCCCCCACATCGTCATGGCCGGGCTTGTCCCGGCCATCCACGACCTTTCCCACGGCACGAAGAACGTGGATGCCCGGGCCTTCGCCTCGCCGAAGCGGCTTCGGCCGCGCAGGCGGGACAAGCCCGGGCATGACGAGTTTGTGGCCCCGGCTGTGCCGAACCACTGTGATACGAGGCTCTGATATCTCGCCGCGAAACGCGACCTCATCCTGAGGAGCCCGCCGAAGGCGGGCGTCTCGAAGGATGGCCGCAGGCTAGCTTCCGATCTGCGCAGCGCGCCGATCGTTCACGCTGCCGTGCTGCGCGGGGTCTCCGCCGTTTCCCTTTTTTCCGGCTCCTTGTCGCGAGACAGCCATGCCGGGAAGCGAAGCAGGCGATCGTTGCCGTCTTTTGGCGGCTCGATGGGCGGTGCTTCATTGGCCGAACGCGGGAGGTCCAGCACGGCCTGCCCTGCCCGCACCGCATCCGCGCGCTGATCCAGTTCGCGCATCAGGGGATCGAGCACGCTGTCGATTTCGGTCGCCACCGACACGATGAAACTATTGAGCTCGCGAGCCTCGGGCACAACGGCCGAGGCCGACTCGATCGCCCTGGAGAGACCATCGACGACGGGTGCAAACGCGCCGGCGGCTTGTTTGATTCGCGTTCTTATCGCTTCGATCTCGGCCAAGACGCGATCACGCTCCCGCCTGGTCTTCTCTTCCGAAAGGCGGGCTTCGATTTCGGCGATCTGAGCCGTGAGAGTCGTGGCTTCGGATGCGAGTGCATCGCGGCGCAGGCGCGCACGATCGAGATCGCGACTGAGATTGTCCACTAGATCGTCCTTCCCGAACATGGCTTTGCTCCGTAGGACAGCCGTAACGCGAACCGCCGGCCCGATCAGCGCATGAAAGGCTGGATCGGCTAAAACAGGCATCAATTTCGGTCGCGTCATATGGGCCGACATGGTGACCCCCACCGTCCTCATTAGGCGACGACATGGTTAACAGGTGGTTAATGTCAACAGATGATGGAGCAATGAGGCACCATGCCGCCGCCGCCGACTTCGTCTCCTCGCTGCCATCCATTTTCGCTATACTCGCCCCGGTAGCATCACCGGGAGGGGCATACCGTGGAGCACGACGACCAGCACAAACCCAAAACCGAGCCGAAAAACCTCGTCATCTGCTGTGACGGCACCGGCAACGAGATCTCGGAGAACATCTCCAACGTCCTGAAGCTCTATCGCTGCCTGCGCAAGACCGACAAGACGCAGCCGCGGCAGATGGTGTTTTACGATCCCGGCGTCGGCACGGTGACGGAGCCTTCGACGTGGCACCGGCTCAAGGCCAACGTCAATCTGGTGCTGGGGCTCGCCACCGGCTACGGGCTCGATGACAACGTGCTGTCAGCCTATTGCTTCCTGGTCGAGCATTATGCGCCGGGCGACCGCATCTACCTGTTCGGCTTCTCGCGCGGCGCCTACACCGTGCGGGTGCTGGCGGGGCTGATCCACAAGATCGGCCTGATCTCGCCGGAGCAGGCGAACCTCGCAGGCTCGGGCCTCGTCGCCTACAAGCAATATTCCGGCACCGGGCGCGGCAACGACATCGAGGACCTCAAGGATGTCGCCTTCGACGAGAGCGGGCCGCTGCCGAAGGACGAATTCGACCTCGCGGCGCAGTTCGCGCGAATCACCTCGACGCGCTGGCCGACCATCCACTTCATCGGCGTCTGGGACACGGTGGCGAGCGTGATCGTGCCGCGGCGCGACAATTTCTTCTTCGTGTTCAGCCTGGAGGAGCTCGCCTTCACGCTGCGCAATCCGAGCGTCAAAATCTTCCGGCAGGCGATCGCGATCGACGAGCGGCGCTGCATGTTCCGCCTCAAGGCGTACAAGGAGCCGCAGGAATATTGGCGCAACCGCTACGTGCCCGACGAGAAGAAGGAGCCGCAGGACATCCTGCAGGTGTGGTTCGCCGGCGTGCATTGCGACGTCGGCGGCGGCTATCCGGAGGCCGAGAGCGGCGAGTCCAAATATCCGCTGATCTGGATGATCGAGGAAGCCGCGAAGGCCGGGCTGAACTTCAACCCGCGCACCGTGAACCAGCTCGCCTGGGGCATCCAACGCAAGAACTCGCCGTTCCAGTATGTCGAGCCTGAATACACCGGCAAGGTGGGCGAGCTGCACAATTCGATGACGACGCTCTGGCGCGTGCTGGAATATCTGCCGAAGAGCGCGAAGTACAAGGAATGGCCGGAGCGGAAGGTTTTTCTGGGCTTCTACATCCCCGATTGCGAGCCGCGCGTGATCCCCGAAGGCGCGCATGTGCACGAGAGCGTGCTGAAGCGGATGGCGGTGGAGCCGGGCTACCGGCCGGTGAACTTGCCGAAGGATTATGTGACCGTGCCGATGCCGGTGAGGCCGCATGCGGAGGCTAGTGCTGAGGCTGATGAGATCGTGACGGCGTAATGGCGCTGCAAGCTCGTCATTGGAGGCGGGAGCGCGCCACACGTTCAGCTGTCGTCCCTGCGAAAGCAGGGACCCATAACCACAGGAAGCGGTTTGGCGCGGACCAGTGGCTCGGTACGCCCACCGCCGCCAACCGACAGATCACGCGGTATGGGTCCCTGCTTTCGCAGGGACGACAGTGGAGATGGAGACCGCCCCACCCCGCTACCGGCGCTTTCTGCGTTCGCTGCTACTTTCCATTAAAATTCTCGGGCCGCCCTTAGTCGGATCGCATCAACTCTTTTCCATCATGCCGCTCAAGACCACCCGCGCCGTCCGCGGAATTGGAGGAGAGTGCCAATGCATCCGCGCCGACATGCCCGCGTGAAGCCTTCCGGGCTGGTGTCCCGCCAGGCCAAGATCATCACCGACCCGCGCGCGCCGGTGATCCCCTGCACGCTGATCGACTACTCGCCCGGCGGCGCCTGCGTCGATCTCGGCGGGCAGGTGAATATCCCCGACAGGTTCGAGCTGCTCCACGTCAACACCAAGAAGCGCTGCCGCATCGCCTGGAAGCGCGGCTCGCGGATCGGCGTGGTGTTTTAGCGAGAATAGCGAGCCGCTTGCTTACCCTCCCCTAGAGGGGGAGTGTAAGCAAGAAAGCTACGCCCGCATCCTGGCTTTCGTGCCGGCGACGATCTGCATGGCGACGCCGGCGATCCAGCCGAACAAAGCGAGCCAGGTCCACGCCAGGTGCGGCTCGAGGCGGAGCACGATGACGCCGACGGAGGCGAGCGCGGTGAGCGTGGCGCAGAGCGTGCCGGCGGCGCTGAGGAATTCCGCGGCGTCGATGGCGCTGTGCGCGTCGTCGAAGGGCAGCTGCGGCGTGTCGATGCCGAGATAGAAGCCGACGAAGCCGAGCAGCATCATCAGCAGCAGGAAGCCTTGCGTGGTGAGCGGGGCGATCGAAGATCCCACATAGGCGCCGACGAACAACCCGCACGCCGCGCCTGCCATCGCGAGACCCACGCGCTCGAACACGTGGGCAGTCTTGCGAACACGAAACCGCATGGCGGGCCTCCCTGAGGAGTTGGGTGCGCGGGAGGGTAGGCCAGTTTTACGGTGCGTGGAAGGTGAGGAGAGTTACGGATGCGTGAGGGCGCGGGATAGTGAGGGCACGATGGCCCGCGCTGCCCCCACCGCTGTCGTCGCGGACAAGCGAAGCGCAGATCCGGGATCCATCACCACAGGGAGAGATTTGGCGAAGACTTTAAGTTGTGCGGCGGCAACTCATACCGCGCATTATGGTGAGATCACGCGGTATGGGTCCCTGCGCCCCGTGCGCAATTGCGCACTAGGCAGGGACGACAGTTGTGATTGCAGCGCCCCCGTCGCGCCCTACCTCGCCCCGAACGTGGTCTTGCCGAACAGCGCCTTTTGCGTCGACGGCTGCGAGCGCCAGTATTGCGGCGGGGCTTCGACTTCGCCGCCGAGTTCGGCCGCGGCGTGCCAGCCCCAGCGGGGATCGTAGAGCAAGCTGCGGCCGAGCGCGACCATGTCGGCCTTGCCGGATGCCACGATCTCTTCCGCGTGCTTCGCTTCGGTGATCAGGCCGACGGCGATGGTGGGCAATCCGGTCTCGCGCTTGATGGCCTCGGCAAACTGCACCTGATAGCCGGGGCCGAGCGGGATCTTCTGCAGCGGCGAGACGCCGCCGGAGGAGGCATCGATCCAGTCGACGCCGCGCGCCTTCAGCGCGTTTGCGAATACGATGGTCTGCGCCAGATCCCAGCCGCCCTCGACCCAGTCGGTCGACGACACCCGCATGCCGACCGGCTTGTCGTGCGGAAACACCGCGCGCACCGCGTCGTAGATCTCGAGCGGAAAGCGCATGCGGTTTTCGAGCGAACCGCCATATTCGTCGGTGCGCCTGTTCGAGATCGGCGACAGGAACTGATGCATGAGATAGCCGTGCGCGCCGTGCAGCTCGATCGCGTCGATGCCGAGCCGGGCAGCGCGCTTGGCGCTGTCGACGAAGGCCTCGCGGATGCGCTTCAGGCCCGCGGCATCGAGCGCCAGCGGCGCGGCCTCGCCCTCCTTGTGCGGCAACGCCGACGGCGCCACCGTCTGCCAGCCGCCCGCGCTCTGCGGAATGAGCTGGCCGCCGTCCCAGGGCCGCGCGCTGGAGGCCTTGCGGCCGGCATGGGCGAGCTGCATCGCGATGGCCGTCGAGGAATGCTTGCGCACGGAGGAAAGGATCTGCTTCAGCGCGGCCTCGCAGGCGTCGCTGTAGAGCCCGAGACAGCCCGGCGTGATGCGGCCGATCGCCTCCACATGGGTCGCCTCGATGCAGAACATCGACGCGCCCGACAGCGCGAGATTGTTGATGTGGGTGAAGTGCCAGTCGGTGGCGACGCCGTCGTCGGCCGAATACTGGCACATCGGCGACACCACGACGCGGTTCTTCAGCGTCAGGCCGCGCAGCTTGATCGGGGAAAACAGGGCGCTCATGCGGGGAGTTCCGGGGGATGGAGGAATGGAAGCGATTGCATGAAGTTTAGTAGCCCTACGGCGAATTGCCAGCTGCGCGGCGGACATGCCCGCCCGCGGCGCCATGCATTGCGCGCGTCATATGATCACGGGATCGTGCCGCGATCTCCGCAGTCGTCCCTGCGAAAGCAGGGACCCATAACCCCAGGGAGGAGTTTGGCGAAGATTGGTCGTTCAGGATTAGCACCACCCGCAATCGGTAGATCACGCGGTATGGGTCCCTGCGTTCGCAGGGACGACAGCCGGGCCTACTCCAGCTCCTCGAACCTGCCCGGCACGGGCTTGCCCATGCGGATGCGGCCGTCGGGCAACAGCTCGCCGTCGGCTTCGGCCGAGAACTGGATCGTGTTGCCGCCGCCGTCGCGCTTGCTGGCCTTGCCGAGCGGGCCGAGCTTGTCGGCAAGCGCGGTGTCGTCGAGCACGAACACGCGGTACTCGGTGAGGTGAAAACGGCGCGGCGCCTGCCATGTCAGCGCGGGCACGGATGTGCGCATGTCGCCGTCGGTCTTGATGTCGACGCTGCGGCCGGTCACGTCGCGGAACAGATCCGGCCCGGCGACCAGCCGCGCGCGGCCGCCGTCGATGGCGTAGAGATTCAGCGTGACGATATGGCGCTCGCTGCGGAACGAGACCGCGACGGTGCGCGAGTCCTGCGACCAGGCGGCGTGGAAGGCATCCGGCGCCGAGTCCAGAATGTTGTCGTCGTCGACATTGTCGAGCGTCATCAGCCGACGATGGCCGGGCTCAGCCATCAGGTAGATACGAAAGCCTTCGCTCCCGGACTCGCCGCCGCCATGGGCTGCGACGGACAGCTTCCCATTCGGCGCACGGCCGCCCTGGATGATGGCGTATTCGTTCTTTCCATACCGATGCTCGGCCGTGGCGAAGGCCGGTGAGGATGCAGCGAGCGTGAGGACGAGGGCGAGGATGGCGCGGAAGTGGGGCATGACGGTTTGTCGGAGAAGGGCGGGCGGACGTTCACTCCACCAGCGTGAACTGCAGCAGCAGCGTGCGCTGGAGCATCGAGAAATTGTCATCCGACACCAGCGTCAGAACGGTCTCGCCCTCGGGCGTGACGTGGGCGTCGATGCCTTCCATGTTGTCGACCTCGTGGCCGAGATCGGCGGCGAACAGCGCAGGGCCGTCGACCAGCGCGTTGGGCGCGATGGATCTCAGGGGGATCGACCGGATGCGGATATTGATGCCGGTGAACCAGGAGAATTTGCGTTCGAGGATGAGAAGCTCGCCGGACGGCAGCAGCACGGCATCGCTGATGTCGAATTTTTCGGTGCGGCGGACGCTGAACTGGCCGGGCGACGGACCGCCGACCAGGAACGCGACCAGATTGCCGTCGGCATCCAGCCCGCGCTCGGAGAAGGCGATCAGGGTGCCTGCCAGCGGCTGGCCTTTCGGCACGACGACCATCGCTTCGAGCCCCTTGTTGGAGGGCAGCTTGCGCACGGCGGGCGGCGTCGGCAACACCTCGCCGCGGGCGCGCGTGCCGCCTTTCGCGAAATCGAAGCGCAGGACCTGGTTGACGCGTTCGAGCCCGACGTAAACGACATTGCCGTCGCGCGCGAGCGACTCGGTGTCGTACCAGAACCGCTTCTCCGTGATCGGCCGGCCCTCGGAATTGAGCATCGGGGACGCCTCGACATCGTCGAGCCCTATCATCTTGCCGCCGGAATAGCGGATGCTGCCGGTGAACCAGCCGCCCTGGTCGGAGATCGCGAGGAAGCGCTCGCCCTTCGCATCGAGCCGGATGCCGGACAGGCCGCCGAAGCCGCGATAGGGCGAGGTCAGCACCAGGCCGCTGCGATATTGCAGCTGACCGAAGCGCACGCGCGAGCGGTCGCGCGGCTCGAAATTGGGAATCGGCCGCGCGTTCACCTCGACGCTGACCGGCTCGGTGACGGCGTGCTCGATCTGCGCGGTGCGCGGCGGCGGCTCGGTCGTCGGCTGCGCCTGCGCCAGTCGGGAGAGTGCGAGAGTGGAAAATCCCGCCGCCGCGTGGCCAAGAAAGCTGCGGCGGGACGATTGCGCGCTCACGAATGCAATTTGCGTCGCGGGCGACCGGCCTGATGCGTGGGCGCGGTGTTGGTCTCGCTGAACAGCTCGGCGAGCTTCTCGGTGATGGCACCGCCGAGCTCTTCGGCATCCACGATCGTCACCGCGCGGCGATAGTAGCGCGTCACGTCATGGCCGATGCCGATCGCGATCAGCTCGACCGGCGAGCGGGTCTCGATCTCCTCGATGATGTGGCGCAGGTGCCGCTCGAGATAGTTGCCGGGATTGACCGACAGCGTGGAATCGTCGACCGGCGCACCGTCGGAGATCATCATCAGGATCTTGCGCTGCTCGGGCCGGCCGAGCAGGCGCTTGTGCGCCCAGTCGAGCGCCTCGCCGTCGATGTTCTCCTTCAGCAGACCCTCGCGCATCATCAGGCCGAGATTCTTCCGCGCGCGGCGCCAGGGGGCGTCGGCGGACTTGTAGATGATGTGGCGGAGATCGTTGAGGCGGCCGGGATTGGCCGGCTTGCCGGCGGCAAGCCACGCCTCGCGCGATTGCCCGCCCTTCCAGGCGCGCGTGGTGAAGCCGAGGATCTCGACCTTGACGCCGCAACGCTCCAGCGTGCGCGCCAGGATGTCGGCGCAGGTCGCGGCGACCGTGATCGGGCGTCCGCGCATCGAGCCGGAATTGTCGAGCAGCAGCGTCACCACGGTGTCGCGGAACGTCGCCTCCTTCTCGTGCATGAAGGACAGCGGGTGATATGGATCGGTCACCACGCGCGACAGCCGCGCCGGATCCAGAATGCCCTCTTCGAGGTCGAAGTCCCAGGCGCGGTTCTGCTGCGCCATCAAGCGCCTCTGCAGGCGGTTGGCGAGACGGGCGACGATGCCTTGCAGATGCGCGAGCTGCTTGTCGAGATAGGCGCGAAGGCGCTCCAGCTCGTCATGGTCGCAGAGGTCTTCGGCCGCGATGACCTCGTCGAATTTCGGCGCGAAGGCATGATATTCCGGCCCGCGCGGCTCGTTCTTGCCGTGCGCGTTCGGACGCGTCGCCTCGCCCGGCGTCTCGTCGTCGCCGAGCTCGCCGTCGTCGAAGGTGTCGGAGGTCGAGGCCTGCGCGCTTTCCATCGCGCTCTCGCTCATCTCCTCGCTGGAGGCCTGCGCCTGGTCGGCGCTCATCTCCTGCGCGGCATCGGAATCGGGCGAGCCTTCGGCGCCGGACTGGTCGTTGTCGCCGTCGCGGTTCTCCTCGTCGTCGTCGTTGTCTTCGCTGTCGGCGCTGCGCTCGTCGCCGAGCTCGAGCGCGGTCAACAGGTCATGCACGGCGTCGCCGAACCTGGTCTGGTCCTCGACCAGGCCATCGAGCCGGTCGAGCCGCTTGCCGATCTTGTCCTCGAGAATGGGCCGCCAGAGATCGACCATCTTCTTCGCCGCCGTGGGCGGCGCCATGCCGGTCAGGCGCTCGCGCACCAGCATCGCCAGCGCATCCGCCAGCGGCGCATCGGCACGGTCGGTGATTTCGTCGAACTTGCCGCGATGGAAGTGGTCGTCCAGCATCGCGCTGAGGTTTTTCGCAACGCCCGCCATGCGGCGCGCGCCGATCGCCTCGACGCGGGCCTGCTCGACCGCCTCGAACACGCCGCGCGCCTGCGGATTGCCGGGCATCAGCTTGCGATGCAACTTTGCGTCGTGACAGGCGATCTTGAGCGCGATGGAGTCGGCGTGGCCGCGCACGATCGCAGCGTCACGCTTGGTCATCTTGCGTGCGGGCTCGGGCAGCCGCGCTTTGCCCGGCGCCAGACCAGGGCGCTCGGCAGCAAAACTGACCTCGAGCTCCGGCGACTTCGCGATCGCCTTCAGGCAGGAGGCCACCGAGCGCTTGAACGGCTCGGTCGGGGCTTCCTTGGTGTTACGGAATTTGGAGTTGGATGATGATGTGCTCATAGCGACTTCATAAACGAGTGGCGCGTCACGCCGCCGGGATAGCCCTTGAGGGTGCCGAACTCCTCGTACCCGCAGGAACGATAGAAGCCCGGCGCCTGGAAACTCATCGTGTCGACATGGGCCTGGATCGCGCCCTGCCGTCTTGCCTCGTCCTCGATCGCCGCGATCAGCTTCGTGCCAAGACCCTTGCCGCGCTGCTTCTGGTCGATCCAGAAGTACTGGATGAACAGAACCGTGGCCCAGAGGTGTCCGACGATGCCGCCGACGATCTTGCCGCGGTCTTTCAGCGAGACTGCGATGCTCCTGACCTTCTGCTTCCCGAACTGCTCGTCGTTATAGGCGCCGAGCCCGGCGAGCACAGCCTTCTTGGTGGTCCCAATGGTACGCTCGACGGTGATGTTTGGCATGGTCTAGCTGAGCGCCACGTTGACCGCCGATTCCGGCAGCTCCGCGTTGAAGCAGCGCTGGTAGAACTCGGCGACCAGGGGACGCTCGAGCTCGTCGCACTTGTTGAGGAAGGTGACCCGGAACGCGAAGCCGATATCGCCGAAGATATCAGCGTTCTCGGCCCAGGTGATCACCGTGCGCGGGCTCATCACCGTCGACAGATCGCCATTGGCGAAGGCGTTACGGGTGAGATCGGCAAGGCGGACCATCTTGTTGACGATGTCGCGGCCTTCCTGCGTGCGATAGTGCTTGGCCTTGGCCAGCACGATCTCCACTTCCTCGTCATGGGCGAGATAGTTCAGCGTGGTGACGATCGACCAGCGGTCCATCTGGCCCTGGTTGATCTGCTGGGTGCCGTGATAGAGGCCCGAGGTGTCGCCGAGGCCGACCGTGTTGGCGGTCGAAAACATGCGGAAGGCCGGATGCGGCTTGATCACCTTGTTCTGGTCGAGCAGCGTCAGGCGTCCGGAGACTTCCAGCACGCGCTGGATCACGAACATCACGTCGGGACGGCC
Source organism: Bradyrhizobium sp. MOS001 (assembly GCF_004634465.1). Classification (NCBI taxonomy): domain Bacteria; kingdom Pseudomonadati; phylum Pseudomonadota; class Alphaproteobacteria; order Hyphomicrobiales; family Nitrobacteraceae; genus Bradyrhizobium; species Bradyrhizobium sp. MOS001. The sequence continues at coordinate 22,679 of NZ_SPVJ01000047.1, read as the reverse complement.
GGCGTCGTATTCGTCGAACACCAGCGCGATGTTGTGCTGGAGCGCCCAGGGCAAAATGCCGTCGCGGAATTCGGTGACCTGCTTGCCGTCGCGGACCACGATGGAGTCCTTGCCGACGAGGTCGATACGGCTGATGTGGCTGTCGAGGTTGACGCGCACGCAGGGCCAGTTCAGGCGCGCGGCGACCTGCTCGATATGGGTGGATTTACCGGTGCCGTGATAGCCGGTCACCATCACGCGGCGATTGCGGGCAAAGCCGGCGAGAATGGCGAGCGTGGTGGCGCGATCGAAGCGGTAGTCGGAATCGACTTCGGGCACATGAGGATCGACTTCGGAATAGGCCGGGACTTCGAGATCGCTGTCGATCCCGAACACCTGGCGCACCGACACCTTCATGTCGGGCAGACCGGAAATTTCCTCAACTTTGGACAGAGCGGCGGTCGTCATCAATCCTCCGAGGCCCCGGGCGATCCCGAGACCAGTTATTTGCACGTTGGCTGCGGCTGGGTGCGGTTGCGAACTTATCAGAGACAACGTGCCGGCAGAAGCCCGCGCCCCAATCAAAGTTCCATTGTCTTTTCATCTAGATAGGCAAGGAACGCGATTTTTGGAGGGCTGCCTTGCGAATCACGCTCGAATTTCGGGCGGGAGGCGTGGCCTGCCCACGCGAATGGCACTTTTACCGCGTGCACCTACTTATGTAGGGTCCGAACCCCGGTGCTCCAGCCCCCCACGAAAGACGACGTGACGTCCTTTCTCGATCCGCTCATATCCTTCGTTTCGGCCCATGCGTGGCTGGCCTATCTGACCCTGTTCCTGGCGGCGCTGCTCGAAGCCGTTCCGGTGGTGGGATCGGTGATCCCCGGCTCGACCATCATTCTGGCGCTGAGCGCGCTGGTTCCAGGCGGGGAATTGAAGCTGCAATGGGTGCTGCTGGCGGCGGCAATCGGCGCCGTGCTGGGCGACGGCTCGGCCTACTGGATCGGGCACCGGCAGCAGCGCGAGATCCTCAACACCTGGCCGCTGACCAACTATCCGCGGGTGGTCGCCGAGAGCGAAAGCTTCTTTCACCGCTTCGGCACCTGGGCCGTGTTCTTTGCCCGTTTCGTGCCGCCGATCCGCGCCTTCGTGCCCGTCACCGCCGGCGCGCTGGGGATGCCCCCCGCGAAGTTTTATGCCGTGAATATCCCGGCGATCCTGGTCTGGGCTCCCGCGCATGTGCTGCCGGGCGTGCTGGCGGTATCGGCCTTTCACCAATATTTCGGCGTGCCGCACCATGGGCATCCGTTCAAGCACATCTGGATCTTGATGGTGGTGGCCGTGGCGATCATCGGCGGCCTTGGCATCTGGTACTACCGCCGCCGGCAGAACGGCCTCGTCGCGACGTCCAAGCCGCGGGCTTAGTGCGCCGGCGTCGTCCCTGCCTAGTGCGCAATTGCGCACGGGGCGCAGGGACGACAGCGGAGGACGACGCGCTCGCAGAGAGATTTTAACTAGCCCTTCTTCCCGGCGCCGGTCCGACATAGCGCGCCCGCGGGCGGATCAGCTTGCCGAACTGTAATTGCTCGCTGGCGTGCGCGATCCAGCCGACGCTGCGGGCCATCGCGAACAGCGCGAGCTCGCTGCCTAAGGGCAGGCGCAGCGCATGCACGAGGACGGCGAGCGCGTAGTCGATATTGACGAGCTCGCCGGTCGCCTCGACGATCCGCTCCGGCACTTCGCGCGTGAATTTGCGCGGCGCACCGGCACGCGCCAGCGCATTCAGCAGCGACTGCGCGCGGGGATCGCCGCGCTTGTAGACGCCGTGGCCGAAGCCGGCAAAGCGCTCGCCGAGCGCAACGCGCTCACGGACCATCGGGGCGACATCGCGATCGACCAGCGCCTTGACGAGCTGCGAGGCCAGCACGCCGGCGCCGCCATGCTTCGGCCCTTTCAACGCGGCGAGGCCGGCGATGACGGAGTCATAGAGGTTGAGGCCGGTCGATGCCGCGCAGCGCGCGGTGAAGGTCGAGGCGTTCAATTCGTGATCGGCGAGCAGCACCAGCGCGCGGCGGATGAGGTCGGGCGCGTGCTTGTTATCGGGCGCCCAGGACTTCGCGATCTGCTGGTGCAGCGGCTCGGACGACGGCTCGGCGTTGAGCATGGTCGCGACCAGGAGCCGGACAATGCGCCCGCCGACCATCGCACGGCCGTCGGGCGCGCGGGTGAAGGCACGCGCGTCCGCGCTGGTCGCGAGCGCCAGCACTGCGATGGCACGGTCGATCGGCGCGGCGCGGCGCGCGGCCTCTGCGATCGCGCGCATCTCGTCGGAGATCTGGGGCTGATTGTCCGGCGTGAAGGGATCGACATCGGAGACGTCCCACAGCAGCGTCGCCGTGTGCTCCAGCGTGTCGTTCTCGGCGAGATCGACGCAATTGACGCCGCGGTAGATCGCGCCCTCCTCGGTGATGGTCGAGATCTCCGTGTCCATGACAGGCAGGTCGGCATCGAAGCTGCGCAGGCCGCGCGGCTCCGGCGACGGCACCCGGCGCTCCTTGAGCGCGCGGACGTCCTCCGCCCGATAGCGGTTCTTGCGCGAATCCGGCGTCGGCTCGGAGCGGATCAGGCCACGGCTGACATAGGCGTAGAGCGTGGCCGGCGAGATCGCGAGCTCGGCGGCAGCTTCCCGGGCCGACAGATAGAGTTCCTCGGAATTATTCATATTGATTTATGTAATCAAGATTGATCAATCTGTCGAGAGGCCTGATTTTCTCCTGGTGCAGTGCAAAGGAGATTGGCCATGAACATCCACCTCACCAAAAGCCAGATCGGGCTGGACGGCGTTCCCGCGGCCGAGACCGTGCTGAGCCATGTCGATGGCGAGCGCGGCGAACTGATCATCGCCGGCGAGCATGTCGGCACCCTCGCGAGCCAGTCGAGCTTCGAGGGCGTCACCGCCCGGCTCTGGAACGGCGCGAGCAAGACCACGCTGAGCGAAGCCAATGTGCGGGCGAGCCTGGGCGCGGCGCGCGAGCGTGCGTTCGCGCGTTTGCCGGAGCTGTTGCCGGCGACACGCGGCATGGGCATCGTCGACGGGTTCCGCGCGGCGGTCGCGGGCCTGCGCGCGGAGAACGGGCTGGAACATGAGGCGACGATCGTCGGCGCGTTTCCGGTGATCGCAGGCGCGCTGGTCCGTCGTGCCAAGGGATTGGAGCCGGTCGCGCCCGATCCGAATGCGAGCCATGCCGCCGATACGCTGCGGATGCTGCGCGGCGCCTCACCGGAGCCGCGCGAGGTCACGGCGCTCGACGCCTATCTCGTCACCGCCAGCGATCACGGCATGAATGCGTCAACCTTCACCGCGCGCGTGGTGGCTTCGACGCAAGCTGACCTGTTCGCGGCCGTCACCGCCGGCTATTGCGCCCTCACCGGTCCATTGCATGGCGGCGCGCCCGAGCCGGTGCTGGAAATGCTCGACGCGATCGGCTCGCGCGAGCGCATCCAGCCCTGGGTGGATGCGGCGCTGGCGCGCGGCGAACGGATGATGGGCTTTGGCCACCGCGTCTATCGCGTGCGCGATCCGCGTGCCGATGTGCTCAAGACCGCAGTCGAGGCGCTGGCGTCCAGCGGCACCGATTTGCCCTTTGCCGGCGAGGTCGAGGCCTATATCCGCAGCGCGCTGCGCAAGAAGAATCCTGACCGGCCGCTGGAGACGAACGTGGAGTTCTTCACGGCGATTCTGCTCGATGCCCTCGCCATTCCACGCCAGGCCTTCACGCCGATCTTCGCAGTGGCGCGTGCAGCGGGATGGACCGCCCATGCGCGCGAGCAACAGCGGACGGGGCGGCTGATCCGGCCGAGTTCGTCATATGTGGGTGAAATGCCGAAGGCTTCCGTCGGATAGAGTAGAAAGCGCACGACAGCCGGGCCGTTCACTGCGCTGTCGTGCCTCGCCCGGACGCACGATGACACGGCAGAGCCGTCGCGCGAGATCGTAATTGCGGGAGCGCGCGCACGGTCCGGGCGACGAACTTGGAACATCTTTGGGTCTGGGGACTTAACCGTGAGCCCCCTCGGATCAAGATTCCAATGCTGGACCTGTTTGGACAAGCGGACGAGGCCAGGATCGGCGAGATCGCCGCAGGCTATGCCGCCAACCGGACCGAGGCCGGCACGGATTCTGAAAGACGATTCCGCGACTTGCTGCAGGCTCTGCCGGCCGCGATCTACACAACCGACGCGGAAGGTTGCATCACCTTCTTCAATCGCGCCTGCATCGATTTTGCCGGACGCATGCCGAAGATCGGCGAGATGTGGTGCGTGACCTGGAAGCTGTATCTGCCCGACGGCACGGCGCTTCCCCACGATGAATGCCCGATGGCAATCGCGCTCAAGCAGAACCGGCCGGTGCGCGACGTCGAGGCCGTGGCCGAGCGGCCGGACGGCTCCCGGATCTGCTTCATGCCATATCCGACGCCGCTGCGCGACGAACGCGGCCGGTTGGTTGGTGCGGTCAACATGCTGGTGGACATCACGGCTCGCAAGCAGGCCGAGCAGAGGATGATGCTCCTCACCTCCGAGGTCGATCATCGTTCCAACAATCTGCTCGCAGTGGCTCAGGCGATGCTGCGGCTGACGAAGGCGGATACCGCAGAAGAGTTCCAGACCGTGTTTGCAGGCCGGCTCAGCGCGCTTGCCAACGTGCAGAGGCTGTTCTCGGCTTCGCGCTGGACCGGCGCGAATCTGAAGACCATCGTCGAAGAGGAACTCCGGCCGTACGCAAGCGGGGACGGCGAGCGGATCAGGATCGCGGGAGACGACGTCCGCCTGCCGCCCACGCTGGCCCAGTCGATCGCCGTCGCGCTGCATGAGCTCGCCACCAACGCCGCCAAGTATGGCGCGCTGTCGAGGCCTTCGGGCAGGTTGGAGATCAGCTGGGAGACCAAAGGTGCAGAGGCTCTCGTGCTGCACTGGTCGGAGAGCGGCGGTCCTCGGGTCAACGAGGCGCCGACGCGCAAGGGCTTTGGAATCGGCGCGGTCGACGGCATCATCCGGACCTTGCGCGGAACCATTACCCGGCAGTGGAGGCCGGAAGGACTGGTTTGCGAACTGTCCTTCCCGGAAGGCGTAGCCTAGGCCTCGCGGACCACCGTCTTCAGGTAATTGTAGGCCTTGATGATCTCGATCAGGCGGTCTTCGGTTGACCGGTCGCCGCCGTTGGCGTCGGGGTGGTGCTGCTTGACCAGCGCCTTGTACTTGCTCTTGACGTCGGCGAGCGTGGAATCGGGGCCGAGGCCCATGACCTGGAGCGCCTTGCGCTCGGCGTTCATCACCTTGCGCGTCTCGGCCTTGGGCTCGGCCTGCGGACCCTTCCGCCAGCCCGCGCGGCCGTTGATCTCACTGAACATGCTGAACGGATCGGACGCCATGTCGATCTCGGCTTCCGCGCCCTTCTTGCCGCCATTGGCGCCCATCTTCCAGGTCGGGCGGTGACCGGTCAGCGCATCCTTCTGGTAGCGCGCGACGGCATCGGCATTCATGCCGGAGAAGAAATTGTAGTTCTGGTTGTACTCGCGCACGTGGTTCAAGCAGAAGTGCCAGTACTCGCGCTGGTTCTCGCGGCCCTTCGGCGCACGGTGCGCGCCCTTGTTCTGACACCCGGCCCATTCGCAATTGACCACGGCGTCGCGCGGCTTCACTTCCGGCTGCTTGCCTTTCGGCTTGACCCGGATGGAGTCGAAGAACTTTGATGAATCGATCGGCATGACTGACTTTGACTACGCAATGCAAAAACCTTCAAGTCTTGACATTGCAATTAGCTGGGAACCCGCAGCCGAAGTTTCGCTCCGGCGTCTTCGAGGTACGGCCGCCGCAGGCGGCCTATGCAATTGACGGAGTGCGGCTGCGCGCTTTAATGGCACTCATGGTTATGAAAGACACTATCAGCAACAAGTTGCGGGAAGCTTTCACGCCGGAAAGCCTGCAGGTCGTCGACGAGTCACATTTGCATGAGGGCCACGCCGGCCATCGACCGAGCGGCGAGACACACTTTCGCGTTTATATTGTGTCTCAGGCCTTCAAAGGGAAGAGCCGGGTCGATCGCCACCGCATGATAAGTTCGGCGCTGGCCGCGGAACTTGCCGGCAGCGTGCACGCGCTCGCGATCCACGCGCAGGCACCGGGGGAAGGCGGAACGTAAGACTCCGCTGTCATGCCCCGCGAAGGCGGGGCATCCAGTAAGCACTGCTGGCGAGATTCAATCGATAGGCTGCGGCGTACTGGATCGTCCGCCCCCGTGCGCAACTGCGCACAAGGCGGACGATGACACCGTGCGTCAAAACGACGTTCCCGCCCGCCTTGGCTTGGCCTCTTCCATCTCCGCGTCACGCGGCACCGGTGAAATACGGAGCGCGGTGATGCGGTTGCGTTCGCGGCGGAGGACGCGGAAACGGAAGCCGTGGAACGTGAAACTCTGGCCGCGGTCGGGGATCGAGCGCGCCTCGTGAATGACGAGGCCGGCGACCGTCGTTGCCTCTTCGTCGGGCAGGTGCCAGTCCATGGCGCGGTTGAGATCGCGGATCGGCACCGAGCCGTCGACCACGACCGAGCCGTCCGGCTGGGCGCGCACGCCGGCGACCACGACGTCGTGCTCGTCGGAGATGTCGCCGACGATCTCTTCCAAAATGTCTTCCAGCGTCACGAGACCTTCAACCTCGCCGTACTCGTCGACGACGAGGGCGAAATGGGTTTTTCGCCGGCGGAATGCCTTGAGCTGCTCGGAGACCGGGCGCATTTCCGGCACGAACCAGGGCGGCAGCGCGATGGTGGAGACGTCAATGCGCGAGGTATCGCCGTCCGCGGCGCGGATCGCGCGCAACAGATCCTTGGCGTGAAGCACGCCGATGATGTTTTCCGGCTTCTCGCGCCACAGCGGAATGCGGGTGTACTCGGTCGCCAGCACCTCGCGCACCAGTTCCTCCGGCGGCAGGTCGGCGTTGATCATCATCATCTCGGTGCGGTGGATCATGACGTCGGAGACCTGCAGCTCGCGCAGATCGAGCAGGCCGCCGAGCATGTCGCGGTCCTGCTTCTCGACCTTGCCCTCGTGGTGCAGCAGGTCGACCGCGCCGCGCAGGCGCTCGGTCGGCGACAGGATCGCCTGGTGCTCGCCGGCCAAACCAAACAAGCGCATCAGCAGACGGACGATGACCTCGACGATCCGCAGCAATGGTCCCAGCACATACATCGTCAGTCGCATCGGGCGGGCGACCGCAAGCGCCATGCGGTCGGGCGCGTTGATCGCGATGGTCTTCGGCAGTACCTCCGCGAAGATCACGACCAGCGCCGTCATCACGCCGGTGGCATAGAGCACGCCGACATCGCCGAACCAGGCCGTGAAGATGCTGGTGGCGAGCGCGGACGCGCTGATATTGGCGATGTTGTTGCCGAGCAGCAGCGCGCCGATCAGGCGCTCGCGCATGTCGAGCAGCTGCGAGACGACATCGGCGTCGTGGTTACCCTGCTTGGAGAGCCGCAGCATGCTGGCGCGCGAGGCGCCGGTCAGCGCGGTCTCGCTCGCGGCGAAGAAGCCCGAGACGAGCAGGCAGAGAATGACGATGGTGAATCCGAGCCAGTCCATGCACCACTCAAAAACCGGTTAGCCGCGCATCAAGCCTTCTGCGCGAGCTTCTCTTTGAGGAAATCGCGCACCGGCGCCGGCTCGACGTCCTTCGCGATCACGGCACGCCCGACCGCCTCCAGCAGGATGAAGGTGAGCTTGCCGCGCTTGACCTTCTTGTCCTGCGCCATCAGCGCCATCAGCGCGTCGGCGTCGGCAAGCCCTTCCTGCGCGAAACCGGCGATGTCCTGCAGGCGCGTCGGCAGGCCGGCCTCGACGAGGTGACGCTCGACGCGCGCGGCATCGGCCTCGCCGATCATGCCAAGCTTCGCCGAGAACTGCGCCGCCAGCGTCATGCCGATCGAAACACCCTCGCCATGGAAGAGGCGATCGGAGAAACCGGTCGCGGCTTCCAGCGCGTGACCGAAGGTATGGCCGAGATTGAGCAGCGCGCGCTCGCCGGTCTCGCGCTCATCGCGCGAGACGACGCCGGCCTTGGCGCGGCACGAGGTCGCGATCGCATGCTCGCGCGCCGAGCCGCCCTTGAAAAGGTCGGAGTGGTTCTTCTCCAGCCAGGTGAAGAAGGCTTCGTCGCCGAGCACGCCGTATTTGGCGACCTCGGCATAGCCGGCGCGGAACTGCCGCGGCGACAGCGTGTCGAGCACGGCGGTGTCGGCAATGACGAGCACGGGCTGGTGGAAGGCGCCGAGCAGATTCTTGCCCTGCGGCGAGTTGATGCCGGTCTTACCACCGACGGAGGAATCGACCTGCGCCAGCAGCGAGGTCGGCACCTGCACGAAATCGACGCCGCGGCGCAGGATCGCGGCCGCAAAGCCGGCGAGATCGCCGACCACGCCGCCGCCGAGCGCGATGACGAGATCGTTGCGCTCGACCTTCGCGGCGATCAGGGCCTCGCTGACCTTTTCGAGGCCGGCATAGGTTTTGGAGATCTCGCCTTCCTCGACCACGATGCGCGAGGTCGGAATGCCGGCAGAAGCGAGCGACGCTTCGGTCGGCTCGAGCCAGTATTTTGCGACGGTGCGATCGGTGACGATTGCCGTACGCACGCCGGGTCGCAAGCGCGCGACCCGTTCGCCGAGCGAGGCCAGCACGCCGCGGCCGATGACGATGTCATAGGCGCGATCGCCGAGCGCGACGTCGACGTTGACAGGATCTGAATGTTTCAACGGCGCAGTCATCGTACGGCACTCGCAACGTCGGCAGGTGATTGGGCGGCTTGTTCGCCGCGGAGATGGGCGCGCAGCGTCTCGATGCATTCCTCGACGATCTTGTCGTGCGGCACGTCGCGCGAGGCGATGGTGAGGTCGGCATGGCGATAGATCGGCTCGCGCTCGGTGAGGAGGCGCGTCACGGTTCCTTCGGGATCGGCGGTCTGGAGCAGCGGGCGGTCGGCGCGGCGGCGCACCCGGCGCATGATGACGTCAGGGTCGGCCTTGAGCCAGATCGAGACCGCCTTGGCCGCAATGCGATTGCGCGTCTCCTCGCGCATGAAGGCACCGCCACCGGTCGCCAGCACGATCGGCTCGCCGTCGAGCAGGCGCGCGATCACCCGCGCCTCGCCATCCCGGAAATACGGCTCGCCATGGCGCTCGAAAATCTCCGGTATGGTCATGCCGGCATGAGCGACTTCGATCTCGGTGTCGGCGTCAACGAAGGGCAGCTTGAGCCGGGCCGCCATGCGGCGCCCGATGGTGGATTTGCCCACCCCCATCATGCCGACGAGCACGATCGAGCGCGTCCCGAGCGCCGACAGGATGTCGGCCTCAGGGGCAGCTTGTATCGGCAACGCGGCGTCGGGCATGGGTCTCGCTCGATCTGCCGCCGGAGGCGGCATGCTTTGGCCACCTATACGACCCCCTCGGGGCCCTCGCCAGAGGACTCTTGCCACGAAACGGCGAACATGTTGGATGATTTCATTGGTTAATTTGGACGCCTGAGACCTTCCCGAGACCTTGCCCAATGCCCAGCCTGTTCCGCTTCCTGACGGTCGTCGCCGTGCTCGCCGGCATCGTCTATGGCGTGGTCTTCGCGCTGGCGAACTTCGTGAGCCCGAAGTCGCGGGAAATGACGGTGACGATCCCGCCGGATAAGTTTCTCAAGAAATAGGAGCTAGCCTCCAGGGCATGCGCGTACAGCCCTCAGACAGCAAGCTCACCGGCCTGTTCCTCGACATGCTCGCGGCGGAACAGGGCGCCGGCCCTAATACGCTCGACGCCTACCGCCGCGACCTCACCGATTTCTCGGAATTTTTGGGCCGCGTCGGGCGCAGCTTTGCCGACGCCGAGACGCAGATCCTGCGCGATTACCTCGGCGATCTCGACAGCCGCGGCTTCAAATCCACCAGCGTCGCGCGGCGGCTGTCGGCGATGCGGCATCTCTACCGCTTTCTCCTGAACGAGCGCATCCGCACCGAGGATCCCGCGGCGATCCTGTCCGGCCCCAAGCGCGGCCGCGGCCTGCCGAAAGTGCTGTCGATCGCGGATGTCGACCGCATGCTCGGCCGCGCCAAGGAATTGAGCGAGGCGGAGGACGCTTCGCCCTCGAAACGGCTGCGCGCGTTGCGGCTCTATTGCCTGCTCGAGGTGCTCTACGCCACCGGCCTGCGCGTCTCCGAGCTGGTGGCGCTGCCGCGCTCCGCGGCCAAACGCGACGCCCGCATGATCGTGGTGCGCGGCAAGGGCAACAAGGAACGCCTGGTGCCGCTCAACGAGGCCTCACGGCAGGCGATGGCCGATTATCTCGCGGCGACGGAAGCGGCAAAAGCCGACAAGAAGAACAGCGTGGCCGCCTCGAAATGGCTGTTCCCATCGTTCGGCGAGAGCGGGCATCTGACGCGGCAGCATTTCGCCCGCGACCTGAAAGAGCTTGCTGTCGCCTCGGGGCTGCAGGCCCGGCTGGTCTCCCCGCACGTGCTGCGCCACGCCTTTGCCAGCCACCTCCTGCACAACGGCGCGGATTTGCGCATCGTGCAGACCCTGCTCGGCCACACCGACATCTCCACGACCCAGATCTACACCCATGTGGTCGAGGAGCGCCTGAAGAGCCTGGTGCGCGACCTGCACCCGCTGGCGGAGAAATAGTTCTCTTGTAGCCCGGATGGAGCGCAGCGAAATCCGGGGCCGCCCGCCTCGCGGAAAGACCTTCCCGGATTGCGCTTCGCTCCATCCGGGCTACAGGCAACCCATGAAACCGCCTTGACTTCGGCCACTTCTCCGCAGAAAGAGCCGTGGCCTCACGCATGAATTGGCGGGCTGCTTTAGAGCACACAAGCCAACTCATTGAAGAAGCTACATTTCTTTCCGCCGATCCAAAGCCGCTTCGACGCCCCGCCCCGTCCTCGCTATATTGAGTTGATGCCAGATCACATGCGCAGCTATCTCGACTTCGAAAAGCCGGTCGCCGAGCTCGACTCCAAGGTCGACGAGCTGCGGACGCTTGCGGCCTCGGGCACCGATATCTCCGAGGAGATCGGGAAGATCGAGGACAAGGCGGCGCAGGCGCTGGCCGACCTCTATCTGAACCTGACGCCGTGGCAGAAGACGCTGGTCGCGCGGCATCCGCAGCGGCCGCATTTCAACGACTTCATCAAGGGCCTGATCACCGAATTCACTCCGCTCGCCGGCGACCGCAAGTTCGGCGAGGACGAGGCACTGGTTGCCGGCTTCGGCCGCTTCCGCGGTGAGGCCATCTGCGTGATGGGCCAGGAAAAGGGCGATTCCACCGAGAGCCGCATCCGGCACAATTTCGGCATGGCGCGGCCCGAGGGCTATCGCAAATGCGTGCGGCTGATGGAGATGGCCGAGCGGTTCGGCCTGCCGGTGCTGTCGCTCGCCGATTCCGCCGGCGCCTATCCCGGCATCGGCGCCGAGGAGCGCGGCCAGGCCGAGGCGATCGCACGCTCGACCGATGCCTGCATGGCGCTGACCGTGCCGAACGTCGCCATCATCACCGGCGAGGGCATGTCGGGCGGCGCCATCGCCATCACCACCGCCAACAAGGTCCTGATGCTGGAGCACGCGATCTACAGCGTGATCTCGCCCGAGGCCGCCTCCTCGATCCTGTGGCGCGACGGCTCCAAGGCGCAGGAAGCCGCCAACAACATGAAGATCACCGCGCAGGACATGCTGCGCTTCGGGGTGATCGACAGCATCTTGAAGGAGCCGGTCGGCGGCGCCCACCGCGACCCCACCGCCATGATCGCCACCACGGGCGATGCCATCGCCAAGGCCTTTGACGAGCTCCGCGGCCTGGACGGCGACACCATCCGCAAGCAGCGGCGGCAGAAATTCCTCGATATCGGCCGGAAACTGGGCTGATTCGGCCGTTTTCGGTGCCGTAGAGTGGGCAAAGCGAAGCGTGCCCACCATCCCAAACAGTATGGGGAGCGAGATGGTGGGCACGGCGCTTTGCGCCTTTGCCCACCCTACGAGACCTTTCGGGCGGCCCCCGACCGCCCCGGTAACTCCCCGTTAACCCTTTTTTTGCCCAAATCAGCGATCTCTGTGCGGATTGGGCCGGAAGGCCCAAGTACGGCCCAAAGTCGCGTCCATTTAGTCTTCGTTGACCATGCCACTGGGCCAACGGGCTCGTGATCCCAGCTCGGGTTGCGACCACATGACCCAGAGGTTAGAATTTTAATCAATGGCTTCAGGGCACAAGCGCTGGAGCGTGGTTCGAAAACGCCCGTCACGACGGGTCCGGATCTCCGGTCGGATCATGCTTCGAGATTGGGGTTCGCGCTCTCTGCCCGGCACGGTGTGGGGTCCATCTTGATTTCTCGTTCGCTTGTTCGCGCGCTTTTGGCTTCGGTTGCGCTGCTGACGGCCAGTGTTCTGCTGGCCGGCTGCGACACCGACCAGGTTTCGCTCGCGACCAACGCCAAGGCCAACCAGCCGGTGCCGCCAAAGCTTCTCGCCGCGATGGTCGAGAAGGACATGGACCTGCAATCGCCGATCCTGGTGCGCCTGTTCAAGCAGGAGGCCGAGCTCGAGGTCTGGAAGCAGGCCCGCAACGGCCAGTTCGCGCTGCTAAAGACTTATCCGATCTGCCGCTGGTCGGGCGATCTCGGCCCGAAGGTGCGCGAAGGCGACCGCCAGGCGCCGGAGGGATTCTACTCGATCAATCCGGGCCAGATGAATCCGCAGTCTGCCTACTATCTCTCGTTCAACACGGGCTATCCGAACGCGTTCGACAAGGCTCTGGGGCGCACCGGCTCGCAGCTGATGGTGCACGGCGATTGTTCGTCGCGCGGCTGCTACGCGATGACCGACGAGCAGATCGCGGAGATCTATTCGCTTGGGCGGGAGTCGTTCTTCGGCGGCCAGAAGGCGTTCCAGCTCCAGGCCTATCCGTTCAAGATGACGCCGGTGAACATGGCCAAGCACCGGAACAACCCGAACATGCCGTTCTGGAAGATGATCAAGGAAGGCTATGATCATTTCGAGGTGACGCGGCAGGAGCCGAAGGTTGATTTCTGCGAGCGCAAATACGTGTTCGACGCAACGAAGACGCCCGACGCGAAGCGCGATCCGGTGTTCGATGCGTCCGCGAAGTGCCCGGCCTATGTGATCCCCGAGAACATCGCCAGCGCGGTGCGCGACAAGGATGCGCGCGACCAGGTCGAGTACAACAAGCTCGTCGCCAAGGGCACGCCGATTGCGCGCATGAACACCGGCATCGACGGCGGCATGAACAAGATTTTTGCCTCGAAGATTCCGGAGGGATCGACCGGACTGTCGGAGAACGCCGAAGGCTCGACCCTGGAGATGCTGGCGATGGCGAAGGCGCCGGGCACGATCCCCGGACACGTCAATCCGCCCAAGCCCAATCTCGATGCGGTCGCCGCCGCTCCCGCGAACCAGGAGCCGGTCGGCGCCGTCAGTGCGCCCGCCGCCACCACCCGCGTCGCAGCAGCCGCGCCGGCCAGCGAGAAATCCCAAGAGAAATCGTCAGGCGGCTTCTTCTCCAACCTCGGCCGCAAGATGGGCCTCGGCACCGCCGACACGACGGCGACCACGCCGCCGCCGCAAGCGACCGCGTCCGTGGCCCCGACCACTGCTCCAGCAACGCCGCCCACCGCGACGTCGAGGCTGAAGGCCGCAGTGACGAGGTTCGTGCCCGGCCGCGACACGTCCAAGGACGCGCCGAAGCCGACTGTGGCCACCGCCGCCAAGCCGGCCGAACCGGTGAAGCCGGACACGCGCCTCGCCGCGACGCGCCCCGCGCTGAAGCCGTCGGTGTCGGATGGCGCGAGTGAAGCGACGCAGATCATGGGCGCCGCGCCGGTGGTGTCGTCGAACTCGTTCGACAGCCGCTTTGGGGCGGTGAAGTAAGGGCGGCGCTCCGCTTAATCTCTCCGATCCATCCCAGCCTGACGCCGTCATTCCCCGCGACCCGGCTACGCCAAGGCTTCGCCGTGTCGCGGGGCATGACAGTTGATGAGATACAGTGAGAGCGCTGCGCCTCACTCAAAGACGGGCAGCGCGACCTACGGCGCCAAATACCGCATCAGCTCCGGATTGCCGCGCACATCATTCGCCTGCCCTTGCAGAGCGACCCTGCCGCGGTCGAGCACGTAGGCATAGTCCGCGACGCGCAGCGCGAGGTCGAGGTGCTGCTCGACGATGATGACGGCGATGCTCTTCGCGAGCTCGATCAGGCGCTCGGTGATCTCCTCGATCACGCCGATCCAGACGCCTTCGGTCGGCTCGTCCAGCAACAACAGCTTCGGATCGCCCAGCATCGCGCGGCCGATGGCGAGCATCTTGCGCTCACCGCCGGAGAGGGTGCCGGCGGGCTGGTCGAGGCGCTGGCCGAGTTTCGGGAAGATGGTCAGCACATGGTCGACCGCGTCGGCCTTCTTGCTGGCGAGCGAGCCGACCGCCAGATTGTCGCGCACCGACAGGCGCGCGAACACCGAATGCTCCTGCGGGACGTAGCCGATGCCGGCGCGCACGCGCTCCTGGGTCGCGCGGCGGCTGATGTCGCGTCCATCGAACGCGACCTCGCCCTTCCATGCCGGCAGCTCGCCGACGATGGTCTTCATCAGCGTGGTCTTGCCGGCGCCATTGCGGCCGAGCACGGCGACGCCGCCGCGCCAGGGAATGCCGAGGGTGACGTCGAACAGGACCTGGCTGCGGCCATAGCCCGCGTCGAGATGCTTGATGTCCAAAAATTCAGGCACGGCGCAGATAGATCTCCTGGACGGATTTATTGGCCTGGATCTCCGACACGGTGCCTGATGCCAGCACCTTGCCCTGGTCGAGCACGGTCAACCGATCGCAAATGTCGCGGATGAAATCGAGGTCGTGCTCGACGATGACGAGCGAGCAATGTTTCTTGATCGGCTGAAGCAATTCACCGGTGACGCGGCGCTCCTCCAGGCTCATGCCGCCGGTCGGCTCGTCCAGCAGCAGCAGCTTCGGTTTGCCCGCGAGCGCCATCGCGATCTCCAGCCATTGCTGCTGGCCGTGCGACAATGCGGCCGCCGCGTCGAAGGCGCGATCGGCGAGACGGAACTGCGTCAGCATGGTCATGACCTGGTCGTGCAGCGCGCCCCGCGTGCGCGAGAATACGAGATCGAACAGCGAGGACTGCGCCTGCAGCGCGAGCAGGATGTTGTCGTAGAGCGTCAGCGTCGGCAGCACGCTGGTGATCTGGAATTTCAGGCTCATGCCGGCCCGGGCCCGTTCGGTCGGCGTGAACGCGGTGATGTCGGTGTTGATGAAACTCACTTTGCCTTGGGTCGGCACTTCGGCCCCCGCAATGCACTTCATCAGCGTGCTCTTGCCGGAGCCGTTCGGTCCGATCAGGCCGTGAAACTCGTTCTCGCCGACGGTCAGCGCGGCGCCGTCGAGCGCGGTGAGCTTGCCAAAGATCTTCTTGATATCGGCGGCTTCAAGGAGCGGCATTGCGCTTCTCCTTCTCAGTCTGCTTCTCGGTCTTCTTCTCGGTCTCCTTGGGCTTGGCACCAAAGCTGCCGACCCGTTCGCGCTCGCCGAGCACAAAACTGATCAGGCCAAGCGGTCGGAACAGGATCACGAGCAGCAGCAGCAGACCGAGGATGATCGGCCAAATCTCGCGATAATTGTCGGAGAGCCAGAAGCTGACGCCCTCGACGATCACGGTGCCGATGACGGCGCCGATCAACGTGCCGGAGCCGCCGAACAGCACATAGAGCACCACCTGCGTCGAGACGACGACGCCGACCATGTTGGGCCAGACGAAACCTTCGTGGAAGGCATAAAGGCTGCCGGCAAGACCTGCGATGGCGCCGCCGATCGCGAAGATGATCGCCTTCAGGTGCTGTACCTTGTAGCCGAAGAAGGCGATGCGCTGCTCGTTCTCGCGCAGGCCTGCGAGCGCCAGCCCGAATTGCGAGCGCACCAGGAAGCGGCAGAGCAGATAGACGACGACGAGGATGCCGAGCACGAGATAGTAGAACGCCGGGCCTTCAGAAAATTCGTAGCCGCCGAGCGACATCGGCGCGATCGAGGGGATGCCGTTCTGGCCGCCGAGATAGTACCAGCCGCGCGCGAGGCGATCGGCGGCGTAGGAGCCGGTCAGCGTGCCCAGCGACACGAAGATGACGCTGGAGGGATGCCGTCCGAGCAGCAGGAAGCCGCCGAGCAGCAGCGCGAAGGTAAGGCCGATGATCGTGCCGGCAGGGAGCACGAGGAAGATGTTGGTGATGTCGAGGTCGCGCGCGAGCAGCGCGACGCCATAGCCGGCCGAACCGAAGAACAGGGCCTGGCCAAAGCTCATGATGCCGGCATAGCCCCAGACCAGATCGAACGACAACGCGAACAGCGCGAGGATGATCACGCGGGTCGCGAACACGGTGAGGTAGTCCTGCAGCACCAGCGGCGCGAGCAGCGCCGCGACGAGCACGACGCCCTCCACGATCGGCAGGACCTTTCGTCCTGCCTTGACCTGTTCCTTGGCCTGTCCCGCTGCCACGCGTTCAGCCATCGCATCGTCCGCTTCGTCGCCGGCGATGGCTTCTCTTACCACACTCATCGACTTCGGCATTCCGCCTCAGCATTCCTTGGGATCGACGAGCCCGTCGCTGCGTCCGACGATCTCGTAGTTCCCACCCTTGGCGACCGCGGTGTACATCTTCATCTTGCAGTGCCGCTTGCCCGGCACCATCTCGGCCGGTCCACCCGGGCCTTCGGCGATCTTGGCGTGATCGAGCGCGGCGGCAACCGAGTCGCGATCGACCTTGCCGGCTTCCTTCACGGCCGCTTCCCACAGCTTGAGGCCGCGATAGGTGCCGGTCGCGGCACTGCCGGCCGCGAACAGGAAGTTGCCGGGAAAGTCCTTCTCATACGCCGCCTGGATTTTGGCGTCGAACGGGTTCTCCTTGGTCAGCACCTTGAAATAGTCGAGACAGCTTGCGAGCCCCTCGATCTCGGCGGCCTGGTTGATGTTGAGCGTGTTCTCGTCATAGTAGACGCAGGCCAGGCGCCCGCCATTCTTGAGGAAGCCCGCTTCATAGAGCTGCTTGAAGAACGGGCCGACGCCCGGCGGAATGACAGTGTTGAAGACGACGTCGACCTTGTTGGAGATGATCCGGTTGACGGTCGATGAGAAATCGATCTGGTCGAGCGGGTAATATTCCTCGAACACGACCTCGCCGCCGTTCTGCTCGATCACCTTGCGGGCGTAGACGTTGAGCGTGTGCGGCCAGACATAGTTGGCGCTCGGCAGCGCGAACTTCTTGCCACCGTTCTTGATCAGCCAGGGAATGAACTCGTCACACTGCTGCGCCGGCGTCGGCCCGGTGCAGAACAGATAGGGTGTGCACTCCTTGCCTTCGTAGAGCTGCGGATAGATGTAGAGCGTCTTGCCGCGCGCCACGATCGGGTCCTTGATCGCGTTGCGCATCGACGAGGTGATGCCGCCCAGCACCATGTCGACCTTGTCGCGCTGGATCAGTTTTCGGACGTTGCCGACGGCGACGGATTCGTTCGACGCAGTGTCCTCGATATAGAGCTCGAGCGGACGGCCGAGCAGACCACCGGCCGTATTGATCTCCTTGATCACCATCTTGGCGACATTGGCGTCGGCATTGCCGGCATAGGCGATCGGGCCGGTGAGATCGGTCGCGATACCGACCTTGATCGGGCCTTCCGCCGCGTTCGCCCACGGCGCCGGGATCACCCAGCTGCCGACGCCGGTCGCGACCGCGCCGGTGGTGAAGGCAAGATTGGAGAGGAAGCGGCGACGCGAAAGCTGAGTACGATCGAACATGACTAAACCCCTTTTCCAGCGATGAGGCCCTGTGGCCGAAATTTGATGAAGACAATGGCGAGCACGAAGACGAGGACGTCGGCGACGACGGGCGCCATCACCCATGGCAGCGCGGCGCTGAGGGTGCCGATGACGCCGGCGCCCGCCACCGGTCCGATGAAGGAGCCGACGCCGCCGACCATCACCGCGACAAAACCCTGGATCAGGAAGCGCAGGCCGAGATCGGCGTACAGGCTGAACACCGGCACGATCAGCGCACCGGCAAGGCCGGCGAGCGCGGAGCCGAACGCAAACGTGGCGCCGTACATCAGGGGCGTGGAAATGCCTGAGGCCCGCGCCAGCGAGGGATTTTCCAGGGTGGCGCGCATGCGCAGGCCAAAACTCGTGCGCGACAGCAGGAGGTAACAGCCCGCCATCACCAAAAGCGTGATGACGATGATGGTGAAGCGCCAGGCCGAGATGTGCATGGCGCCGATATCGATCGAGCCGCCGATCGGCTCGGGCACGGTCAGATAGAAGCCACCGATCAGGCCGCGCACCGATTCGCGGATGATCAGGCCGAGCGCATAGGTGCCGAGCATCGCCACGATCGGCGCGGCGTAGAAGCGGCGGATGATCAGCGCCTCCAGCACGAAGCCGAGCGCACCGACCACGAAGGGCGCCGCGACCATGCCGGCCCAGATCGGCAGGCCCTTGGCGTAGGCGAGATAGGTGATGTAGGCCCCGAGCAGGACGAACTCGCCTTGCGCGAAGTTGAAGATGCCCATCATGCTGGCGATGATTCCGAGCCCCAGCACGATCAGGACGATGATCGCGCCAAAGCTCAGGATCTCGAACGCCGCGACGAACGCGTTAGCCATGCGCTAGATTCTTGTTTTGACGCGTTTTCTCGACGCGAACCGGTATCCACTTCGCTTGAAGACGCTCTGCTCCGTCCGTCTGCATTAGTTCCTCTCTCACATCTTCTTCCAGTCGCCGATCTGCTCGAAGGCATGGGCGGCGCGGTAGATGGTGGATTCCTCGAACATGCGGCCGACCAGCATCAGGCCAACGGGCAGGCCGTCGACCATGCCGCAGGGCAGCGACATCGCGGGATGATGGGTGATATCGAACGGCGCGGTGTTGGAGATCATCTCCAGCGCGCGGGCGACGTAGTCTTCGCGGCTTGCGGTGGGCTCCGGCAGCTTGGTCGCCTTCATCGGCGTGGTCGGCAGCAGCAGCAGGTCGTATTCGCCGAACGCCTTGTCATAGGCCGCGGTCAGGCGACGCGAGATGTTGAGGGCCTTTCCGTAATAGCGGGGACCGAAGCTGTTGTTGATGTAGGTCCCGAGCATCAGGAACAGTTTTGTCGTCTCCGATAGCGAATCCGCCTGCCGGCGCCAGCCACGATGGAAGTCCATCAGCGAGGTCGAGTAGAGGTCAGAGCGGCTCAGGCCATAGCCATCGCCATACATCATGGTCTGGGTCATGCCCTCGGTGCCGATCGGCGTCCAGATCGCGGGGCCCACGAGGTGCATCGGGATCGAGACGGTCTCGACGGTGGCGCCAAGGTCCTTGAAGCGCTTGGCGGCCTCGCGGACGCTTTCGTTCACCGCGGCCTCGGCGTTCGCCTGCTCAAAACCTTCCTTGAGAATGCCGATCTTCATGCCCTTGACGCCCTGACCGAGCGCCTTGGTGTACTCCTCGACCTTCGGCGCCTTGATGCGGGGATCGTAGCCATCGTCGCCGGCGAGCACTTCGAGCAGCAGCGCATTGTCGGCGACGGTCGCGGTCATCGGACCGGTGTGGTCGACGAAGACCTCGATCGGCATGATGCCGGTGTAGGGGACGAGTCCCCAGGTCGGCTTCATGCCGTAGGTGCCGCAGAACGAGGATGGCATGCGGATCGAGCCGCCCTGGTCGCCGCCGATCGCCATGTCGACCTCGCCGAGCGCGACGACGACGCCGGAACCAGAGGACGAGCCGCCGGCCGAATAGCCCATCTTGTGCGGATTGTGCACGGCACCGACCGCGCCGGTGTGGCTGCCGCCGGACATGCAGAAGGATTCGCAATGCACCTTGCCCGCGATCTCGGCGCCGGCATCGAGCATGCGCGTGACGATAGTGGCGTCGAAATCGGGGACGTAGCCCTCGAGCGTCGCCGAGCCGTTCATCATGGGCACGCCGGCGAGCATGATGTTGTCCTTCAGCGCGACGGTCTTGCCCTTGAGCTTGCCGCTCGCCGCACCCTTCACGGTCGACTTGCGGTACCAGGCGTTGCGCGGGTTCTCCTCGGGCGAGGGCCGATAGCCCGGCGTGCGGGGATATTTGACCTCCGGCACTTCGTCCGGCATCGCGCCGACGAGATTATAGGCCTCGATCGAGCCCTGCATCAGGCCGCGGAACGAGGCGACATCGGCATCGGTCAGCGAAAGGCCGCACTGCTTGGCGACGTCAAGAAGTTGGGCAGGCGTGGGAAGGACAACTGTCACGGCGCTCTCCTGAAGTTTTCTTGGTACGGTCCCTGGCGCGCGGCCGCGATTGGCGCGACGCGCGCAGCGGCCCTGCTGAAACATTCAAAGCGGAAATATTTTCCTTTTCAAGTATTATTTTAAAATGGGGCTGTCCGGATTGCCGCAGCAGGCTCAGACCGGCTTGATCAGCTTGAAGTCGAGACCGTCGGCCTCGGCGAGATACATCTGCATGCGGGCGTGACCGTTGCGAACGACGACCGGGCCGCGCGCGCCGCCATAAACGATGTTGCGGCCCGCCGCGAGCATGGGCGCCATCGACAGCGAACCTGCCTTTTTCGCCACGGCTTCGAGGAAACGCAGGCCTTCATAGCTGGACTGGCCGAGCGATCCGATCGGCGGGGCGTTCGGCCCGAACATCGCGCGATAGCGGATCTGGAAGTCGTCATTGGCCCGCGAGCCGATACCGGAGAAATAGCCGGATGCGCAGAACATGTTCTCGCTGTTGTCGGCGCCGATGCCGAGCAGCACCGTCTCGTCCATGGCCCCCGCCAGCCGCAGCGTCGTGGCGCCGAGGCCGCATTCGCCGAAAGCACGATTGAAGGTGACGCTGTCGGTGCCGATCAGCGAGATCAGCACGACATCGGGCCTGGCGGCACGGATGCGCGCCAGGTGCGGCTCGTGATTGTCCTCGCCGAGGGGGACGAACTCCTCGCCGACGACGTGGCCCCCGGTTTCCCTGATGTAGTTCTTCACGGCGCGGTGCGATTGCCAGGGCCAGACGTAATCGCTGCCGATCAGGTACCAGCGCGACGCCTTCTTGACGTCGGCAAGCCAGTGGATCGACGGCCGGCTCTGCCAGCGCGGCGTCTCGCCGATCGCCATCACGCCGGGCGTGCGCTCGCCGCCTTCGTAGACCGGCGTATAGATGTAGGGAATGCGGTGACGCGTGGTGACGTCGCGCAAGCCGACGCGGACCGCGCTGGTGTGCAGCCCGACGATGAGATCGACCTCGTCGAACGCGATCGCCTGCTCGGCGCGGTTCAGTACCTCGTCGAGCGGCCCGCCGGCGTCGTAGATCGACAGCTCGATCTCGCGGCCGAGGATGCCGCCGCGCTTGTTGATCTCGGCAACGGCGAGTTGCGCGCTGTTGGTCGCGCAGGGGCCCCACACACCCGGCGATCCCGTGCAGCAGATGAAGCCGCCGATGCGCAGCTTGTTCGCGCCACGCCGCCTGAGGAACGCATGATCGCCCGGCGACAGCGAGCTATCGGCTCCCGACGACGACAGATTCCTCAGCAGCAAGGACGGCGGCATCGCCGGACTGCCGTGAGCCGGGAAGTTTACCGTCGCGTGCACGCCAACTCCTGTCTGGCACCAGACCTGAAAGCACAATGAGCAGGCGGCCGCGGCATCCGCCCTTTTGTTAGGCAAACATCCTATTTTGAAAATATTGAATATTCAACAATTGAAGTGCATATAGAAGCAGCATTGATTGCAAGACATTCACTCATTTGGGTCAAGACGAAGTCTTAGCCGTGGCAAAACCGAACTCCCCGATCACCGAACACCTCGCCTACCTGCTCGCGCAAGCCAACCGGGAGATCAACCGGCAGCTGGAACTGCGCCTGAGCAAGGAAGGCGTTCCCGTCGAGCAGTGGCGCATCCTTAAGGTGTTGTCGGACGGCGATGGCCACTCGATGGGCGAACTCGCGGACGCGGTGCTGCTCAATCATCCGACGCTGACCAAGATGATCGATCGCATGGTCTCCGACACGCTGGTCTATCGCGTGCAGGACCCGAACGACCGCCGCAAGGTTCTGATGTTCATCTCCGACCGCGGCAAGGTGCTGTGCAAGAAGCTGAACTCGCTCGCGGTGGACCAGGAGGAGCACATCCTGGAGAGCTATGGCGACAAATCGACGAGCGAATTGAAGCGGCTGCTGGAGAGCTTGATCGATAGTTCGAATTGAGCGTTGGCTTGGCGCGCTCTCGCAACCCTTCGTCTCGTGAGGGCGTGGCGCAAATCGCCACACACTCAGCCGTCATCGCGCGCGAAAGCGGGCGATCCAGTATTCCAGAGACGTTAGTGATTCAACCGAGAGGCCGCGGCGTACTGGATCGCCCGGTCGAGCCGGGCGACGACAGTGGAGCGTGAGGCACGAACATCGCGTGTCACGCGCGCATGACAGCGGGGCTCGGCTAGGCGTACCGCCCGTGACAGTGCTTGTACTTGTAGTGGATGTTACGTAGTTGCTGATGTTGTTGGGATTTTTGTTGCTCGATTTTGGGCTGTCAATCTTTTGTCGAGAACCCTGCCTCTTCTCCTGTGCATCGTGGGCTGGGGAAGCGCCCCA